>CAMEOC010000134.1 GCA_945929285.1 uncultured Mucispirillum sp. | reverse complement strand
TCTATCATAGTAGCCACTGCAAAATGAGTAACATTTGCATGTTTATAAGCATATTTAGCAAGCACTTTAGCACCATGGCCATAAGCATCTGCTTTTACAACAGCTATTATATCTGATTTAGATAAGCTGCGGGCAAGCTCAATATTAGAAATAAACCTTTCTAAATCAATAACTGCATAAGTTGGCCGCGGTATAATATTTACCTTATCAATATTATTTATTTTCATTTTCTATACCTGCTGCAAAAAGTAAATAGTGTCGTATAAAAGGCTCCAACTCTCCATCCATAACAGCATCCACATTACCTGTTTCATATCTTGTGCGTAAATCTTTCACCATTTTATATGGGTGCATAACATAAGAGCGTATTTGGTTTCCCCAGCCTATATCTGTTTTGCTGTCTTCCATTTTTTCTTTTGCTTCGTTTCTTTTGCTCATTTCATATTCATAGAGTTTAGATTTTAAAATCTTTAATGCAGAAGCTTTATTTTTATGCTGGCTTCTTTCATTTTGGCAGGCAACTACTATGCTGGAAGGAATGTGCGTTATCCTAACAGCTGAATCTGTGGTATTTATATGCTGCCCGCCTGCTCCACCTGCCCTGTATGTATCTATTCTTAAATCGGCTTCATTAATTTCTATTTCCAAATCATCATCTATTTCAGGTAAAACAAAAACAGAAGCAAAAGATGTGTGCCTTCTATTTTGAGAATCAAAGGGTGAAATTCTAACAAGCCTGTGTATACCGCTTTCGCTTTTTAAATAACCAAACCCATACTCGCCAATTATATTAAAAGTAATGGATTTTATACCTGCTTCATCACCATCTAACTGGTCTAAAATTTCTAATTTAAAATTATTTTTTTCAGCCCACCTGTTATACATTCTATAAAGCATAGAAGCCCAATCATCTGCTTCTGTGCCACCTGCCCCGGAATGAATAGTAACAATTGCATTATTAATATCATGGGAGTCATTTAGTATAAGCCTTAACTCAAAATCAGTTACTTTATTTCTTAAAACAGCACATTCATTAATAATATCCTGCTCCACAGAAAGTTCACCGTCATTATAAAGCTCTTTTAATACATTAATATCTTCCTGCAGCCTGTTAAGCTCCCTAAAAGATTCTAAAAACTTCCTTATAGAAGCCTGTTCTTTAAGTAAATGTTTTGACTCTTTTTTTGACCAAAAATCTTTATCTGTTATAGACATTTGCTCAATATCATCTACTTTCTTTTGCAAAACATCTTCTTTAACTGCTGGTATAAAGCTTACAATTTTCTTATTTAACTCATCTATTTCTTGAAGTATTTCTTCTAACATATTAACCTTTAAAGTATTTTTTATTATATTTCAATTATTACAGCCGTTTCGTCGCATTCTGGATATTTAGGGCATTTTAAACAGTCTGTCCATATTTTTTTTGGCAGGCTGTCTATTTCAGTTTTTCTAAACCCACAGCTTTCAAAGAAATCCTGCCTGTATGTAAGGGCAAAAATCTTTTCAAACCCTACTTCTTTTGCCCATTTCAAGCTATATTCCACCAGTGAATAGCCTATTTTCTGCCTTTTATATTCTTCCACCACTGCTAAAGACCTAATCTCTGCTGAATCGCTCCATGTAGGGTGTAAAGCACAAACCCCTTTAATAATACCATCTTCTTCAAAAACTATAAATTCTAATATTTTTTCATATATATCATTTAAGCTAACTTGAAGCATTTCACCATTTTTGGCATATTTATTTACAATCTGCTGTATTTGTTTTGCATCATGTATTTTTGCTTTTCTTATCATCTTACATAATTCCTATACTTATCAATAACTTTTTGAGCCACTTTAGAGTTGGAGATTAAATACTTAGTAGCCCTTACATTAATATCTAATACACCGTCCCTTCTAGTGTAAATATGGGCTTTCACGGTATAATTATCTACATTACCAGTAACATAGCCATCTACAAAACTTAAATCAGTAACAACGCCTTTATTGGCTTCAAAAGCATATATCAATTTTTCCACAGCAAGAGCTTTTTCTGTGGTATCAATATCTGATACAGAGCCTGATGTTAATATAACAGTAGTGGCAGCACCTGCAACAGCAGTAGCCGCAAGCCATGCACAACCATTTAAAAAAATAAAAGGTATAACAATAATAAATACTACTTTAACTATTAACTTTGTAATTGTCAATTTAATCATTTTGCATATTATAAAATTTCACCATAATAATCAACTTAAAATATTACATATTTGTATTTTTGTATTGATATTTCCTATAAATATGTTGACTTATGGCAATATAATCTTTACTATCTATGAAAGAAAATATGGAGGTATTTTATGGCTGACGAAAAAATGCTTATAAATAGCGATGAAATGAAAGCTATTATTGAAAGAATGACCTTTCAGATTATTGAAAAAGTAGCTGATTATGACAATACCTATATAGTTGGCATTAGAAGACGGGGCGAATATATTGCAAACCGTATTATAGATAGTTTTAAACGGCATAATAAAACACCATTAAAATCTGGTGTATTAGATATTACTTTATATAGAGATGATTTATCTGAAATAGCAAGCCTGCCGGAAGTAAAAACTTCTGATATTGGCTTTGATGTAAATGGTAAAACAATTATATTAGTTGATGATGTGCTTTTTACAGGCAGAACTATTCGTTCAGCAATAGATGCTTTGCTAGATTATGGCAGGCCTGCAAAAATTATGCTTGCTGTTATTGTGGATAGAGGCCATAAAGAACTTCCTATCCATGCAGATTTTACAGGCAAGATTATACCAACTAGAAAAAGTGAAGTTATACATGTAAAAGTAACAGAAATAGATAATGTTGATTCAGATTGCGTAACAATAAGTGATAGAGAGGCTTAAAATGGTATATGATAAAAAGGATTTTATATCTACTAAAGAATTAACTGCCAAACAGATAGATTATATTCTTTCCCAGGCATTAACCTTTAGGGAGATTAATAAAAGAGATGTAAAAAAAATACCAACCCTTAAAGGAAGAACTATTGTAAACTTATTTTTTGAACCATCTACTAGAACAAGAACTTCTTTTGAAATTGCAGGTAAAAGGCTTGGGGCAGATGTTATAAACATTAGTGCTTCCACTTCCAGCACCCAAAAAGGCGAAACATTAATGGATACTGTGAAAAATATTCAGGCTATGGCTTCAGATATTATAGTTATAAGGCATAGTTTTTCTGGCTCTGTAAAGTTTGTAGCAGAAAATATCCACTCCCATATAGTAAATGCTGGTGACGGTTTAAATGAACACCCTACCCAAAGTATGTTAGACCTTTTAACTATAAAACTTCAAAAAGGTAAATTAGAAGGCTTAAATGTTACTATTATTGGTGATATAGAACATTCAAGGGTTGCAAGAAGTAATATATGGGCTATGAAAACCTGCGGTATGAATGTAAAACTTTTTGGACCTCCTACTATGATACCTGTTGGTATTGATGCTTTTGGGGTAGAGATTGCACCAAATATGGAAGAAGCTGTAAAAGATGCAGATGTTATTATTATGCTTAGAATACAAAGGGAACGAATGGCTAAATTATTAATACCTTCTGAACGGGAATATTCAAAACTTTTTGGGCTTACACCTGCTGTTATGGAAAAAGCAAAAAAAGATGTAATGGTTATGCACCCAGGGCCTATTAATAGAGGGGTGGAGCTTTCGTCAGTTGTGGCAGACAGCCAAAATTCTGCTATTTTAGACCAGGTGGAAAACGGTGTTGCAATACGCATGGCAGTTCTTAGTTTTCTTGCTATGGCAAAATAATAATGGTGATATTATATGAGAACATTACTTAAAAACTGTAAAATAGTAAATTATGATAAAATAACTGAAGGTAATATTTTAATAGAAAATGGTATTATTTTAGATATTACCACTGAAAATGTAAAAGCAGAAAAAGAATATGACTGCACAGGCAAATATGTACTTCCTGGGCTTATTGATATGCACTCCCATATGAGAGAACCAGGCTTTGAATATAAAGAAGATATAACAAGTGCAGGTCGTGCAGCTGTTGCTGGTGGTATAACTACTGCCTGCTGTATGGCAAATACAAAACCTGTTATTGATAATGCTCCTGTTGCTGCTTTTATTATTAATAAATCTAAAAAAGACGGCCTTTTTGATGCCCTGCCTTATGGAGCTGTTACAAAAGGCTTAAAAGGTGAAGAACTTACAGAAATGGGCGACTTAATAGAAAATGGGGTTTGTGGTTTTTCAGATGACGGCTATACTATTATGAATGCAGAAGTAATGCGTAGAGCATTAGAATATGTAAAATATTTTGATTCTTTTATATCTGTCCATGCCATAGATACAAACCTGCAAGGTAATGGGTATATGAATGAAGGCAGAATTTCTGCTATAAACGGCTTAAATGGTATTCCTTCAGAATCAGAATCTGTTATAATAGCAAGGGATATAATGCTTGCCCGCCTTACAAAATCAAG
>CAMEOC010000133.1 GCA_945929285.1 uncultured Mucispirillum sp. | reverse complement strand
ATAAAGTAAATACTGGCACCAGTTCCACCGTTGCCACCATTTGGACCGCCTTTAGGCACATATTTTTCCCTGCGAAAGCTAATACAGCCGTCGCCGCCTTTTCCTGCTTTTAGTTTAATAGTTGCTGTATCTATAAATTTCATTGTTATATCTCATTACAAATAAAAAAAGCCGGCATAATAACCGGCTAAACCATATATTTGGTAAATTCTTAAGATGCTTTTTCTTCAATAGTTACAAAGTGGCCAAGTCTGCCTTTATCAACAAACTTAACAAAGCCAGGAATAAGAGCAAATAAAGTATCGTCTTTACCAATACCAACGCCTTCACCTGGTTTATATTTTGTACCTCTTTGACGGATTATAATATTACCAGCTTTAACCGCTTCGCCACCAAACTTTTTAACACCAAGTCTTTTGGAATGGCTGTCCCTACCGTTTCTTGAACTACCACCTGCTTTCTTGTGAGCCATTGTTATCTCCTATCCATTAATTTTAACAACTTTTACTTTAGTAAACATTTGTCTGTGACCTTGGCGTTTACGATAGTCTTTTCTTCTTTTCTTTTTAAAAATATAAACGCGGTCAGCTTTACCGTGCTCAAGCACTTCAACTTCCACAGAAGCACCTTTAACAAAAGGCGAACCTGCAGTTTGCTTGTTATCACCTGATATAAAAAGAACTTCTTCAATTTTATGGTTGGCACCTACTTCAACATCAACTTTTTCAATATTGAAAATATCGCCTTCTTTTATGGTGTATTGTTTTCCACCAGTTTTAATTACTGCGAACATGCAGAACCTCCACCTATTATTTAAAGGAATGATAAACTAAACCAAAAAAACAAGCCTGTCAAGTAAAAAATTAATTTTCTTGCAATTTTTCTACACCTATGCCTTTTAGTGTTACTTCCCTTCTTTCTCCGCTGTTACTCATTATAATAACTTTTTTAGTAAATTCTTCATTTCTATCTGGTGCAAAAGTAAAGCCCAGATAGCATGAAGAAGCCTTATTTAGCTCAAAATTTGTTTCAAAACTGCTTTTTATACAGGAAGGTATATCATTATCCTGCAGCACCACAAGCCTAAAATTATTATCCTTACTTTCAGAAAGTATAGAATACCTTTGGGTATTTTCAGTAGTATTTTGTATTAAAATTTTCTGCACATTACTGCCAAAATATACAGTGCCAAAATCAAGCATATCAGAAGCAGAGCCGTAAAGTAAATATTCCTTTGCCCCTGAAAATATTCTTTTATTAAAAATAAGTTTTGCCCCAAAATCTCCAGATAAATTAGGCCTAAAGCTTAAAACTATACCACAAGGCTCTTGTTCCGGCTCTATTATGGTATTATCTTTTATTTTACATGTGCTTAATTTTTCATCTATCATAAAAGCATCTGAGCCTTCTAAAGAATAGGTTAGTTTACTTTTATCATTTTTATTACTTTTAAATATTTTAATATAGGCATACTCATCACTTTTAACCCCGGCTGTTTCACCGTTCCACTTAATAGAGTATTCTGCCCTTTTATTATCTAAATTTTCCCCGCTGTTATCAGTATAGTAAATAACAGTAAAATCTGGCATATGGATACCTTTACCTTTAATGTTATACTTTATACTATCCTGCACTTTATTTAAACGGCTAATTTTTGATATAATAACCATTTCTTCGTTATATTCTTTAACTTCTGTTGGTGAAAAAGTAATATGCAGGCGGCATTTTTGGTTAGAATTTAGGCTAAATATAGTTTCTCCGTAATGCTGAATACAAGAATCTTTTGTAATACTTGAAAAAAATTCGTTACTTTCTTCATCGTATACATCATCTGTAAGTGGTGCTGTTTTAATATCACTTGTCTGCATAGAAGGGTGTGCTGTAAAGGATATATTATATTCTAATACTTCACTGCTGTCATTATTAATAGTAATAACTTTACTAAGGGTGTTTGCTCTATCTTTATTAAAAAAAGAGTTACCAAAATTAATGGTTTCAGCAAAAGCATTTTGGCAAAAGAAAGCCAAAAATATAAATGCTGATATAATGCTGTACTTCATATTCTCTCCCATAATCTATATAAAAAAGAAAAAAGGGGTCTACACAAACCCTTTAAATATTATAATATTTTAAAAGTGCGGTCAATAATTTTATTTCTTATTAAGCTTATATACCCTTGAAAATGGGTAGTTATCATAAACTATGCTAAATAAATTTTTATCATACTCACCTGCAAGAAAAAGCTCTGTAAAGGCAGAACGAAGTGTATTATTAGGCATTAAAAATATAAATACTGTATCATCATTTTCATTAATTACAGCAGAATAAGGTGGCATATTATGAAAAGACTGTTCATATAATTTATAGCCTTTTTTAGTGGCAATAATAGTATTAAGCGGCATAATATCTTCTTCTTTAGCACCTCTTGGAGCAATAAGCCCGGAATCAGCATCTACTATAATCTGCCCATTATTACACAAATACATTTTATTTTCCCCACCGTTTATGCACTGCATAGGTATAATAGCATCTTCTTTTCGGGAAAGGTATGCTAAAGCACCATATTTTTGCACCATATCAAAGGTAAATAAAATATAGTTGTTTTCGTTTTTAGGGCCAAGGTTAAATTCTTCCATGGTTTTTTCAACAATATCAAGTGATGTGTTATTATCAAACATAGCCATGGTTTTTTCATAACCGCCCTGCTCAATATATGAAGCAATATTATAAAAAGTATTTATATCAGAAGTAAAGCTTTTAGCTATCATCCAAGTTTTTGGGGTAGACTGGCTCATACCGCTGTGATATACAGGAAACTCTGTAATATCAGTTATAGCAAGACCGTAATCCCACCAGGTATATATGGTAGAATCTTTAGGCAGGGTATTTTTGAGCTCAGATATATCTTTATATATGGTAGTATCAATAGATGGGGCAGGCACAATACCGTAAGCTGTCATATTTGAGCCAAAAAGAATAGAAAGCATAAAAAATGATAACACAAGTGGCATTATAGCTTTTGTAAAATCAATGCGTTTTTCTAAATTTTTGCCAAAATATTTTATAATATAGTGCGATATAATATAAATCATATAGCCAAGCCCTAAAGCTATAAAAGGCATTAAAAACATGGCAAACCTGCCGGAGCTAATGAATACCACAAACCCCATGGCAAATACTGGAATAAGCGGAAAAGCTTTTTTAATATTTGCTGCAAAAAATAAAAGAGCAGAAATAAGCCCAATAACAAATAAAACAGGGTTTTTAATGGTGAAAGCAACAATACCCATAAAAGGCTCGGCTGCAGCTTCACTAATTGTATTATAAACCCAGGGAATAGGTGAAGCTGATTCTAAATTATTTGGTAAAAATGGAATATAAACAGCCAGTGAGCCTATTAAAGAATTTAATGACATGGCAAAATATAAAGGGTTAGATGTTATAATATATATTACAGAAGCAATTAATATGGTTTTATATTTTTTATTATATATAAAAAGAGAAAATATAAAAATAAGGAAATATACAAGGTTAAAAAGAATGTGATTATAAAAGTGGGCAAAAGCAAGTATAGTAAGCCCTAAAAGAGCAGAAAAAATGTATATAAAATGCTCTTTTTTAGCTTTTGAAGCAAGCAGAATAAAAAGGGAGGCAGTAAATAAGAAAAACATATTACCCCCATCTGTATCAAAACGCCCAATGGAAGTTCTTGATAAATATACTGGAGCAAAGCTTGTTAAAAGCCCTGCAGTAACTCCAAGGGCAGGAAAGCCTGCAATATAAAAATATGCACATAATGCAAGTATAAATATACTTGAAAGCCAAGGCACCATACTTATGGCAATATTATAATAATCATATCCTGTAATGTTATGAAGTTTTGCAAGTATAACACTTAAAAGTGGTGCCGGGTCATAAAAAGGCACACCTTCAGGGTAGAAGATTTTTACATCGTTGCCACCTGGAATATATTCATTATTATTTATCTCTTTAGCATGGCGTATATATTTATAAGCATCTAAAGTTGTCATCATAGGGGTATCGTTATAGAAAAACTGTTCTTTATTTTCTTTCCAGCTTTCATACTGGGCATATCTGCCGTTTACAGAAATAAAAAAGGCAGATAATGCAACTACTATATAAATAACAAGCACCCATTTTGAATGGTTTGTAGGAAAATTAATATATTTTACATATTTTAAGTAACTCTCATGTATTTTGTTACATGTTTTATTTTCTGATATAATTTTCCTAATGTCTTTCATTTACACCCTCAGTATAGTGAGTATTTAAGAAGTTATATAAAAGCCTAAGCCCAAAGCCTGTGGCTTCTTTTCCAAATATTGGGTGGCTTTTTTCCATATAGGCAGGCCCTGCCATATCAATATGTATCCAAGGGTAGTTATCTATAAACTGTTTTAGAAAAAGTGCAGCATGTATGGCACCACCTTCCCTTGCAAAAGTGCTCATATTTGTAATATCTGCTACTGTGCTTAATATGCCCTGCTCATAGTCTG
>CAMEOC010000132.1 GCA_945929285.1 uncultured Mucispirillum sp. | reverse complement strand
ACCAACAAAAGTAACAGTTGCACCAAACTCCCCAAGGCTTCTTGCAAAAGCAAGCACAATACCTGATATTATGCCTGGTAATGATAAAGGTAAAGTAATTGTGAAAAACACTTTTAAAGGGCTTGCACCAAGAGTTTTTGCAGCCTGCTCTAAACCCTGGTCAATAGATTCAATAGATAACCTAATAGCACGCACCATTAAAGGAAAGGCAACCACAGCACTGGCAAGGGCAGCACCTTTATAATTAAAGGCAAAGGAAAGCCCAAAAGTTTCATAAAGCCATGGGCCAAATATGCCGTTTCTTCTGCCAAACAGCAGTAAAAGCAGATAACCTGTTACAACAGGCGGCACAACCAGTGGCAAGTGAAGAAAACCATCTAATAATGATTTACCAAAAAAATCATAACGGGCTAAAAGCCAGCCAAAAAACACTCCAAAAGGAAGGCTTAAAAAAACTGACCAAAAGCCCACTATCATACTTAATTTTATGGCAGAAATTTCTGCCTGGCTTAATGTAAATATTTCCATTAAGAGCCAAAACCATATTTTTTATAAATATTTTTTGCTTTATCGCTTAATAAAAAGTTATATAATTTTTTTACTTCATCGTTTGAATTTTCTTTTATTATAGCTATTGGGTAGCTTATATCATCATGGGTATTTGCAGGAAACTCTGCTACTACTTTTACATTTTTATCTGCCATTGCATCAGTTGCAAAAACAACACCTAAAAGAGCTTCTCCCCTTGAAACAAATGCTAAAGCATCCCTAACATTAGCAGCTGTAACAATATTTTTTTGCAGTGAAGCCCAATAGCCAAGTTTTGTAAAAGCCTGTTTTGCATACTCACCAGCAGGCACACTTTCAGGTGCACCTATTACCATTTTTTCACTTTTTAATATGGAAGCAAAATCTATTTTTTTATTAAAATCTGCACTTATATTATTATTTTTATGGGTAATAAGCACAAGTTTATTGGAAACTAAATTTTTACGGCTACCTTTTTCAAGCATATTATCTTTTTCCAGCTTATCCATCCAGCTTTGGTTTGCTGAAATAAAAATACCAGCAGGAGCACCAGCATTAATCTGCTTAACTAAAGCACCAGAAGAACCATAACTGCCCACAGCATTACCACCAGATTTATTATATAATGCTATAACTTCATCCATCATATTAGTAGTAGAAGCAGCAGCAAATACTCTAACTTTTTCTGCTGCAAATAATATTTGTGGCAGTAAAAAACACACCATTAAAGCATAAAAAACTACTTTTTTCATAAAAACACCTCAAAAAATTTTATATTCGTAATATATTTTTATATACATAAAATGTCAACACAAAATATTTTCTTTTTTTTATTTTATAATTTACCCTTGACGCTTTATATTTTTTAATATATAACGGTATTAGATAGCTAAATAAATATTTACCTATTCTACTTCCAAATTTTGTTTTACCCTCTACCTTACCTCCCAATTGGTAGAGGTTTTTTTGCAATAAATCTAAAATATTCATTTTTTTTTATTGACTGTAAGGGTAAGAATATATAAAGTAGGAAAGTTATTTTCTCTTGGAGCAATAATATAAAATGATTAAAATTGAAAATCTTTCAAAAGAGTTTAATGCAAATCATGGCAAAGTGAAAGCCCTTGATAATATTAACCTGGAATTAAATAACGGTGATATTTTTGGCATTATTGGTATGAGTGGTGCTGGGAAATCTACTTTATTAAGATGTATTACTCTTTTAGAAAGACCAGACAGCGGAAGTATTTACATTGGCGACAATGATATTTTAAAGCTAAATGAAAAAGAGTTACGAAGTGCCAGGGGCAAAATGGGTGTAGTTTTCCAAAACTATAATCTATTAATGCAAGAAACTGTAGCAAAAAATGTTGCCTTTCCTATGGAGATTGCAGGCAGACCAAAAAATGAAATAAAACAAAGGGTGGCAGAGCTTTTAGACCTGGTGCAGATAGGGGATAAAGCTTCCTTTTACCCTGCCCAGCTTTCAGGGGGGCAAAGGCAAAGGGTAGCAATAGCAAGAGCATTAGCCACAGAGCCTGAAGCACTTTTATGTGATGAGCCAACCAGTGCCCTTGATGTGCTTACTACAAAACAAGTTTTAAGCCTTTTAAAAGAAATAAATGAAAAACTAAACACTACTATTATTATAATTACCCATGAAATGTCTGCTGTAAAAGCAATATGCAATAAAGTTGCTGTTATTAATGATGGCAGTTTTGTAGAAATGGGCCATACAAAAGAAGTGTTTGCAAACCCTAAAAGCTCTATTACTAAAATGCTTTTAGGGGAAGATTTTAGGATGTAATTATGGAAGCTTTTTTTAATGTATATGGCAGCTTACTTCTTTATTCCACTTTGGAAACACTATATATGACAATAGTTGCCACATTTTTTTCATATCTTTTTGGTGTGCCTTTAGGTGTGGCATTATCTATTACGAAAAAAGGTGGTATTGCCTCATCTCCAACCTTTAATAGTATTGCAGGCTGGGTGGTAAATGTGGTGAGAAGTGTGCCTTTTATTATTTTAATGGTTTTTGTTATACCTTTTACAAGGCTTGTAACAGGCACTTCCATAGGGCCAAATGCTGGTAATGTGCCTTTAATAATTGCAGCAACTCCTTTTGTTGCCCGCATAGTAGAACAAAGCCTTGAAGAAGTAGACAGGGGCTTAATTGAAGCGGCAAAATGTATGGGTGCTACAAACTTTCAGATAATTACAAAAGTTATGCTAAAAGAAAGCAGACCATCATTAATTCGCGGTTTATCTATTAGTGCTATTACCATACTTAGCTACTCTGCCATAACTGGCACTGTGGGAGCTGGCGGCCTTGGGGATATGGCTATTAGGTTTGGTTATCAGCAGTATATAGATTCTGTTATGTATTCTACTGTAATACTGCTTATTATTATAGTAGTGCTTATACAGTGGCTTTGTAACCTTTGGGCTTTTAAAGCCGATAAACGAAATAGAAATTAATTTTAAAATTTTGGAGGAAAAGTATGAAAAAAGTATTACTTGCACTTGCTGCTATTTTAGTTATTACAGCAGGGTGCAAAAAACAAGAAAGCACAAGTGAAACTATTGTTATTGGTGCTTCCCCTACCCCACATGCAGAGATTTTAAAAGCTGCTATGCCTTATTTTGAAGAAGCAGGTTTAAAAATCAAAATCCATGAAATGAATGACTATATTATTCCAAATATTGCATTAGATAGTAATGATTTACAAGCCAACTATATGCAGCATGAACCATACCTTATTAACTTTAATGAAAAAAATAAGTTAAAAAATAAACTTGTTTCTGCTGGTAAAATCCACTTTGAACCACTGGGTATTTATGCTGGTAAAAGTAAAGATATTAAAAATGTAAAAACTGGTGCTGTTATAGGTATTCCTAGCGACCCTACAAACGGTGCAAGAGCATTACTTTTACTTGACAGCTTAAATGTATTAAAAGTAGATAAATCTAAAGGTTTTGAAATTACAGAGTTAAATATTACAGAAAACCCTAATAAAATTTCTATAAAAGCTATGGAAGCAGCTCAACTGCCTGTTAGCTTACCAGATTTAGATTTTGCTGTAATCAACGGTAACTATGCTCTTGGTGCTGGTGTGCTTGATAAAGTGATTACCACAGAATCCAGCGATTCTGTATCTGCTGAAACTTTCGGTAATATTATAGCTGTAAAAGAAAAAGATTTACAGGATGAAAGAATTAAAAAAATAGTTGAAATACTTAAAAGTGAACCTATTAAAAAGTTTATCAACGAAAAATATAAAGGTGTTGTTCTTCCTTTAAATTAATGATTTTTGGAGAGTATTATGGCAAATATTGAAGATTATCTTTTATGGCGTGGTGATTTAACAGTTAAGGAAGCACCATTTAATAATGTGGATAACTTAATACTCTCCAACCTTTCTTATTTAGTATTTAAAAATATTGTTCCAGAGCTTAATAATGAAAAGCAGTCATTTTTAGATAAAATAAAAAGCTTTTTAAAGTTTGATAAAAAAAGCCATATGCAGTATGTAACAGTAGCAGATGCCATTACCGCCATGGATTTAAAAACAGAAGGTAAAGAAAGAATACGAGTTTTGCAGGATGTTGAAATGGGTCTAAAACTTGCAAAAACAAGGCGTTTTGGCAATATGCTGCTTATGTGCTATGTGGATAAATATGATGAAGATATTGAAACACAGTTTGCAGCTATTACCATACTTATGGAAGATAATACAGCATACATAGCATTTCGTGGCACAGATACAAGCCTTATAGGCTGGAAAGAAGATTTTAACATGAGCTTTATGGATAAAGTTCCTGCCCAGGAGCTTGCCCTTTCATACTTAAAAGATATGGCAAATATTATAGATGTGCCTTTAAGGGTGGGCGGCCACTCAAAAGGCGGCAATTTAGCAGTATATTCAAGCCTTTATGCAGGAAAGGAAATACAGGAAAGAATTATTAATATTTACAATAATGACGGTCCCGGCTTTAAATCAAGCATA
>CAMEOC010000131.1 GCA_945929285.1 uncultured Mucispirillum sp. | reverse complement strand
CAACCACTTTTTTATTTATTTAATTTTTCGCAATCGTTTTTAGATTTTACCAAATTTACCTTGAGATTTTTATATATTTTAATATAATAAAAAAGCAAATTTTTTAAAAAGGTGTGTTATGGTAGCAGAAAAACTTCCAAAAGCAGTTAAATATGAAAAAGATGAGCTTATTTTTTTAGACCAAACAAAGCTTCCTTTAGAGCTTATATATGAAAAACAGGAAACTTTAGAGCAGGTTTATATATCTATAAAACAATTAAAAGTTCGTGGTGCTCCTGCCATTGGTATTGCCGGTGCTTTTGGGCTTTTAATATCTGTTAAAAATAATATAGATAAACCTCTTGATGAATTTTTAAAAAATTTAAAATCAAATGGTGAATATTTAATATCTTCACGGCCTACTGCTGTAAATCTTTCCTGGGCAGTAAATAGAATGTTGAAAGTGGCAGAAAATGCTAAAGTGGTTAAAAGCAAAGAATTATTTCAAATATTAGAGCAGGAAGCTATAAATATTTATAATGAAGATAAAAAAATATGCCATAGTATTGGAGATTTTGGTGAAGAATTAATATACGAGGGTATGGGTATTTTAACTCACTGCAATGCAGGGGCACTGGCTGTTTCTGAGCTGGGAACTGCTTTAGCACCAATTTATAAAGCTATGGATAAGGGCAAAAAGTTTAAAGTTTATGCTGATGAAACAAGACCATTACTGCAAGGGGCAAGGCTTACAAGCTATGAGCTTTTTTCTGCTGGAGCAGATGTAACTTTACTTTGTGATAATATGGCAGCTTATGCTATGAGTAAAGGGCTTATTAATATGGTAATAGTAGGCTGTGACAGAGTGGCTGCAAATGGTGATACTGCCAATAAAATAGGCACTATGAATGTGGCAATTTTAGCAAAACATTTTAATATTCCTTTTTATGTTGCCTGCCCTTCATCAACATATGATAATATGACAATAACAGGAAAAGATATTGTTATAGAAGAAAGAGATAAAAAAGAAGTAACTCATTTTTCTTCATGCCAAACAGCACTTGAAAATGTTAATGTGCTAAACCCTGCTTTTGATGTTACACCAAATGAATTAATAACAGGGTTTATTACAGAATACGGTATAATTAAGCCACCGTTTAATATTAATTTAGAAAAGATATTACATAATAAGGAAACAAAATGATTCAAAAATATAAGCAGGATATATGCGAAATAGGAAAAAGGCTTTATAACAGGGAGCTGGTTGCAGCTAATGACGGAAATATTTCCATAAAAGTAGAAGAAAACAAAGTGCTTATTACACCTACCATGGTAAGCAAAGGCTATATGGTAGAAGATGATATTATATTAATAGATTATAATGGTAATGTATTAATGGGTAATAAAAAGCCATCATCTGAATATCTGCTTCATACAACAGTGTATAAAAACAGGCAGGATATTAATGCAATAGTGCATGCTCACCCTGTAACTGTTTCTGCTTTTGCTATATGTTGCCGCCCTGTGGATATGCGGTATATGCCTGAAGCTATTATGAGTTTAGGGGTATTTCCTGTGGCAGAATATGCACGCCCTGGCACAAAGCAGCTGGCACAGTCTATTATGCCATATATAAAAAACCATAATGGCTGTATATTAGCAAACCATGGAGCTGTTAGCTGGTCAAAGGATATATATTCAGCATACTATATTATGGAACAGCTGGAGTTTTACTGTAAAACATCTTTAATAGCAGAACAAATGGGAAACCCTGCTGTTATTCCTTAACTGCTTTTAAAAATTCTTCAGTTAATGTTTTATCGTATTTTACAAACTCATTCATAATACCTGAAACAGCATAGTATAAGTTATTATCCACTTGTGTTATCTGTTCCTTTAGGTGCATGGTAAATTCATTTATCCATGTTAAAATATGGGCTTGTAAAAAATTATACTGCTCTTGAAGAAGATTTGCTACTTTATCATAATTTTCTTCATCTAAAAACTTAATAAGTAGTGCGTTTAACTGCTGCATATAAAGCATTTCAATACTAATATGGTCTGCAGGAAGTGTATTTTCTTCTGGTGGCATAAAGTTATTTACTTCATATATATTTATAACTTTATCTTTTTCTCTTGCCTGCATATTGTTGCTTAAAAAATATTCTGAAGCGGTGCAGGGGATAGAGTAGGTGCGGTCTAAAAAAAGCTCTGTAAAAATATCCTGTAAAAGCTCCAGCATATCTTCAATACCATCTTCATCAAGGCTTTGTTCGTAAGTATTGTAATTTTTTAATATATTTATACATATACTATAATCATTTGTTAATATATGTTTTTTAAGTTCTTCAAAATAAGGTATAAGGCGGGAAGTGATGCCTATAAAATTACTATCAGGGTATGAAAAAAATACTTTATAAAAATAGTTATAAAAGTTTGTTTTTATAACGCTTGCAGAGTGCATATTATCTTTTAAAGTATTACTTATGTTGCTCATTTTTTCACCTCTAAAAAACTAATACTTATTTTATTATACCAAAATATTTATAATTATCTAGCTTTTTTTATTAAGTTGTTTTATTCTAATAGTAGAAAAACAAAATTTGGTGAAGTTATGTTGAAAATTGGTTTTATGGACTATGCAAATGTTTACCCTATTTTTTACTATTTACTGCAGGATAAAAATATAGAATATATAAAAGGAGTGCCTGCAGAATTAAATAAGGCTATGAGGCAGGGTTTAATAGATGTTTCGCCTGCTTCAAGCATAGAATTTGCAAGAAACCATAATCTTTATAATGTGCATAATAAAATATGTGTTTCCTCTATTGGTGCTGTAAAAAGTGTAAATATTTATAGTAAATATAAAGCAGAAGATTTGCATGGAAAAAAAATATATTTTACAAAAGAATCAAATACTTCCACAGTTTTATGCCGTATTGTTTTAGAAAAATTTTATAATGTGAAGCCTGTTTATGTAGATGATGAAAATATTGCAGATGCTTCTCTTTTAATAGGTGATAAAGCGTTATTTGCTTATTATAATTCAGATGCTTCATATATTATTGATTTAGGAAAGGAGTGGTATAATTTCACAAAACTTCCTTTTGTTTTTGCTTTATGGCTTATAAAAAAATCAGCAGAAAAAGATGAGTATTATAATAAACTTGTGGAAAATATAACTAAATATGGTATGCTTTTTCCAAAAGATATTGAAAACCTTGCTCCAAAATATTTGGAAAGAGGCTATACTTTAGAGCAGATAGAAGACTACTGGAATACAATAGTGTATGAGATAACTGATGAGCATAAAAAAGGGCTTTCTCTTTTTTACAACCTGGCTTATGAGCTAGGGGAAACAAAAGAAAACGGGGCAGATTTTATAGATGAAGCTTTTATAAAATAATAAAATTATGCTTTATTGTTTTTAGTAAAATCAGCCCTTACTATAACAGCCTGTTTTTTCTCTTTTGGTTTATTTGGCATCGAAGGGTATTTATTTATTTTAAGCACATTTTCTTCATTGCTTTCATAGTAAGGAAAATTAAAAATACATAAAGGCTTATGCAGGTCGTTTAAAACAGCATCCACAGCTTCATAAGGGATAAACACATCTTCCCACACACCGTTAAAGCGAAGCTTTGCAAAAATATATTCATCATCCATTCGAAATTCTGAGCAGGAAGCAGAGCCAATGGCAAGAACAATACCATTATTTTTTTCGCTGTTTATAAGCCCCCGTTCTCCCACAATTAATTTAGGGTGGGGCAGGGAATGAATATATATTTTACCAAATTCATCCATAGCTGCATTAATGGCAGTTTTTTTAAGTTTATTCATAGCTTATCCTTATGTATTAGGGTTGTGGCACTTATACCCGTTACTAAACACTGGTTTTTTATGACAGCAAACATCTATACTGCTACTACACCTATCGGCAAAAATACATTTTTCATTATATAAAAAATTATTTTTTTCAATAAAACCTTTTATTGTGGTTAATTCTTCCTTATTTCCTATTTGGGCAATACATTTTTTTAAAGCATTTGTGTAAGGGTGTTTTTCTTTACCACTTGCTAAATCTTTTGCTTTTACTATTTCCATAAGCTCACCAGAATATAAAACTGCAATATTATCACAAATGGAAGCAAGTAGTGCTAAATCATGGGAAATAAAAAGAGTGGTTAAATTTTTTGCCTTATTTAGCTTTTGTATTAATTTAATAATTTGGGCCTGTATGGTAACATCTAAAGCTGTGGTTGGTTCATCTGCAATTAGTAAGTCTGGGTTTGTGGCAAGGGCAATAGCTATCATAACCCTTTGGTTCATACCACCTGAAAGCTGATGAGGGTAGCTGTTTAGCCTTTCTTCTGCCATATCTATTTCCACATCCTTTAAAAGGGCAACTGCTGTATTATAAGCTTCATTTTTACTTATTTTCTTATTATGCAGCCTAATGGTTTCAATTAACTGCCTGCCAATAGTCATAACAGGGTTTAGGGAGCTTTGAGGGTTTTGAAAAATCATAGATACTTTTTTACCGCGGATTAGTTTATAGTTTTTTTTATCATAAATATTTAAGCCATCCACAATAATTT
>CAMEOC010000130.1 GCA_945929285.1 uncultured Mucispirillum sp. | reverse complement strand
ATAAAGCTACTCTAGCACCCTGCTCCATGGCATATCTGATAGTTTTTGCTGCTTCTTGAATACGGGTATCATCGCCTACTACACCTTCTTTTATAGGCACATTAAAATCTACACGGATAAATGTTTTTTTACCTTTTAAGTTTAAATCTTTTATGCTTTTAACCATATTTTGCTCCAAAAATTAAATATGTGAAATGATAAAAAAATGGGGGAGCAAAAAACTCCCCGCAAGTAGTATATTATAATCAGATTATAATACTTTAGTAAGTAATTGAGCTGCTCTTGTAGAATAGCCCCATTCGTTATCATACCAAGAGATAACTTTAACCATGTTGCCTTCCATAACTTTAGTAAGTTTGGAATCAAAAGAAGATGAGTTATCGTTACCATTGAAGTCAATAGAAACAAGTTCTTCATCATAGTAGCCTAAGATGCCTTTTAATGGGCCTTCTGCAGCTTCTTTAATAGCAGCGTTGATTTCTTCTGCTGTAACATCTTTTTTAACTTTACATACTAAATCAACCACAGAAACATTTGGTGTTGGGACACGGATAGCAAAACCGTCTAATTTACCTTTTAATTCTGGTAATACTAAGCCAACTGCTTTAGCTGCACCAGTAGAAGTTGGAATCATAGAAACAGCTGCTGCTCTTGCTCTTCTTAAATCTTTGTGTGGAAGGTCTAATATTCTTTGGTCGTTTGTATAAGAGTGAACTGTAGTCATAAGACCGTGTTCAATACCGAATTTGTCATTAATAACTTTTGCAACTGGTGCAAGGCAGTTAGTTGTGCAAGATGCATTAGAAATAATGTGGTGGTTTGCTTTGTCATATTTATCAAAGTTTACACCTAAAACTACTGTTATATCTGGATCAGTAGCTGGAGCGGAAATAATAACTTTTTTAGCACCTGCTTTTAAGTGTTTTTCAGCATCTGGGCGTTTTGTGAAAAGACCAGTTGATTCTAAAACAACTTCAACACCAAGTTTGCCCCATGGAAGATTTTCAGGGTCTCTTTCTTTTGTAATTTGGATTTTTTTGCCGTCAATAGCAATATAGTCTTCACCGTAAGTGATTTCATTTTTTAAGTTACCATGAACTGAGTCATATTTTAATAAATGAGCAAGAGTTTTTGGGTCTGTTAAATCGTTAATAGATACGAAATCAATATCTAAATTGTGTTCTAATGCAGAACGAAGTACGCATCTACCTATGCGACCAAAACCGTTAATACCAACTTTTACAGCCATTTTTTCCTCCGAAATTTACCCCTATGGGTTTTAATTATTTCAATATGATATATGGTATAATTTTATATGAGTATTGTCAATATAATTTATAAAAAAAGATAAATTTAGTCAAAATACATTATAGTTATAAAATATGCTTGCAGTTATTATGGGCTTATTATATATGAATAGGATAATTTTTTATGGGTGGTATATGTATGGCTAAATCTTATTTTACTAAAGAAGCTGTTAATTTTTATGAGAATTTAAAGAAAAATAATAATAAAGAATGGTTTGCTGAAAATAGAAATATTTATGATAATGTGGTTATACCCCAGGCAAAGGAATATATTATTGATATGGGGCAGAAACTAAAAAATATTGTGCCTTCTATTAATTACAGCCCAAAAATTGACGGCTCTATTTTTAGAATACATAAAGATGCCCGTATCAATAAAGGAAAGACTCCTTTTAAAACTCACCTGGGTATTATTTTTTGGGCTGGTAAGGAAAGGCTTTTAAACCCATGCTTTTATTTACATATTGAGCCACCTTTTTATTATACTGGTGTGGGTATGGCTAAATTTGAAAAGGATATTCTTGCAAGCTTTAGATATTTTGTAAATAATAAAAAATATACTCCAGTTTTAAAGGATATAAAAAATGTGGCTGAAAAAAATTATTATAATATAAATGGTGAAAAATTAAAAAATGTGCCAAAAGGAATAGAAGCTATTAATGAGACAGCAGAATATTTTTTAAAGTATAAATATATTTATATAAATGATGAAATGCCTATAAATAATTATTTTTATTCTGAAAAACTTTTTGAGTATACATATAATATATTTCATAACTTACTGCCATTTTTTAACTTTTTAAAAGAAGTGGTAGATAATAAGTAAGTATAACTTTTCATTTGTCAACCCATTTTGGCACGCTGCTTGCTATTAAATTTACAAGTGAAGAATTTAAGTGAATTTATTAGTTATAAGGAAGTGAGTTATGGGATTTTCAATTGAAGAAAGATACGAAAGTTTTTTAAATGCTTGTTTAGACAGCGATTATGAACTGGTTGAAGATATAATCTTTGATAGAAACTTCAGAATAAATGTAAACCGCCCATTAAAAGACGGTGCCAATGCTTTAGTGATAGCTGCCCAGCAAAATGATTATCAACTTGCTAAAATGTTACTTATTAATGGTGCAGATGCTGATTCCAGAATAGAAAACGGCTGGAGTGCCTTAATGATTGCCATAAGAATTGGTAACTTTGATATAGTTAAAATGATAGCAGATAAAGGGGCAGATGTTAATATTAAAAGCCCGGAAGGCTTATCTCCATTAATGCTTGCTGCTTTTTGCAATAATTTAGAAATGTGTAAACTGTTATTGCAAAAAGGTGCAGATATTAATGCCGTTACAAAAGACGGTAAAAATGCCTTAAACCAAGCAAAATCAAAAGAACTTAAAGAGTTTTTAGTAGAAAATGGTGCTGTTGATGTAACAACAGATACTTCAAACTATAAATTTGTGGAAAAAGAGTTAAAAACTGCCCATGAAAACTATGAATTTGCTCAAGAACTGCTTATCCACTGTGTTTATGATAAAGCAATTATGTATTACGATAAAACCATTGCTTTAGATAAAAAATTTGCAAGAGCATATACTGGTAAAGGTTTAGCATTATTTATGCTTGAAAAATATAATGATGCTGTTGCATATTTTACAAAAGCAACTTATATGAACCCATACGATTCTGAAGCTTTTTTATATAAAGGTGATGCTTTAGTAAAACTAGATAAATACTTAGAAGCTGTTACTTTTTACGATAAAGCTTTAAATTTAAATCCATCATCTGCATTAATATATATACATAAAGCAGACTGCCTTTCTCTAATGGGTAAAAACGAAGAAGCTTTAAAAGCATATGAATCTGCCATAATATTAAACCCAGATATGAGGGAAACTTACACTAAAAAAGCAGCCCTTTTAAATAAAATGAATAGATATGAAGAAGCAATTATAGATTACGATAAAGCAATAGAATTAAACCCTTATATAGCAGTAACTTATAATAATAAAGGTGTTGCAATGCATAAATGTGGAAAATTAGCAGAAGCTATTCAATGCTTTGAGCAGGCTTTAGAAATTGAGCCAGAATATGAAAAAGCTCAAGCAAATAAAGAAGTGGCACTTAAATCTATGGCAAGTTAATAAGTTTGTAGGAAGTTTTATATTTTGCTGGTGGCAATTTTTTCAATAAATGGAACTAATATGCTATATTATAAAACTTCCTTATTTTATAATAAGTTATAAAGATTTACAAATAAGAAAACACTTACTTTTCTTATTGATAATATTTTTGCAACCTTTTTTATGGTAAAATTTTCCTACTACTTTGCAAAAACAAGCACATCTATTCTTCTTGCTCCTGCATCATATAATGCTTTTACACACTGGTTTATGGTTGCCCCTGTTGTAAAAACATCATCTATTAATAAAATATTTTTTATATTTTTATTATATTTTTTGCAGATAAAAGCATCCTGCACATTTACATGCCTTTCTGATTTTGAAATGTGAGATTGAAATGCAGTATAACGCACTCTTTTTAAATGGTGCATAACCTTAATATTTAATTTATATGCCACATATTTGCCTATAACATCAGCCGGGTGGTAAAATCTAACCATTCGCCTTAAAAAGTGGCTTGGCACAATTTCTATGCCGTCATATTTTGTTAGAAAATTTGGTAAATTAATAAGGTGCTTTAATGTATAGTTTAGCCTGATATTATAATGAAACTTCATTTGCAGTATAATGCTTCTTACATATTTATTATAATGGTATAGTGCATATATATTTGTTATGCGTTTTGAGATTTTGCCCCTGCACCTGTAACAAAAAGCCCCTGCTTTTGTTATGGGAAACCCACATTTACCGCAAAAATGGGTATAAGGAACTAACATCTCTTTACAATCACTGCAAACTGGCTCATTTAAAGCAGATGCCCCGCTGCATACGGGGCATTTACCTGAAAATATTTCACTAAGCATATTTGCTTTCTTTTTTTATGCTAATAAACTTTCCCCAGTCATTTCTTTTGGCTGGTCTATTTTTAAAGCCTGTAATATGGTTGGAGCAATATCTGCTAATTTACCATGTTTGCCGTTTAAATTACCATTGTAATTATACACTGCAAAAACCACAGGGTTTAAAGTGTGGGCTGTATGTGGCTGGTTGTTTTCATAATCCCACATTTGTTCTGAATTGCCATGGTCTGCTGTAACAAAAAGTATAGCATTCATATCACGAGCTGTCTGCATAACTTTGCCTAAACACTCATCTACTGCTTTACAAGC
>CAMEOC010000129.1 GCA_945929285.1 uncultured Mucispirillum sp. | reverse complement strand
AAGGGAAATAGGCTTAACAGTAGGGGAACCGCCTACATCAAAAGGTTATACACCTTCAGTTTTTGGGCTTTTACCAAAACTTTTAGAGCGGGCAGGCACAACAGAAGGGGAAGGCTCTATTACAGGGCTTTATACTGTCCTTTCAGAAGGTGATGATATGAACGACCCTATTGCAGATACTGTTCGTTCTATTATTGACGGCCATATTGTGCTTGATAGAAGCCTGGGGGCAAAAAACCATTTTCCTGCAATAAATGTTATGGTTAGTGCTTCAAGGCTTATGAGTGAAGTGGCAAGCCCTGAGCATATAGCAATGGCAGGGCGAATTAGAGATTTAATAGCCACATATAGAGAAGCAGAAGATTTAATTAATATTGGTGCTTATGCAAAAGGCTCAAACCCAAAAATAGATGAAGCAATAGCTAAAAATCAGGCTATTACAGCATTTTTAAAACAGGGCAAAAATGAAAAATTTACCATGGAAGAAACACTGGGTATAATGCAGTCCATAGCAGGTAAATAATATATATGACAAAAAAGTTTAAAATGGAAAAGGTGCTGGAGTTAAGGGAAAAAGCACTGGAAAAAGAGAAAATAAAACTTTCAGAACTTATTAAGATAGAAGAAGAAATAAGAGCTGAAAGGCAGGTTATAGCTGATGATATAAATAAAAAATCTGCTGAAATGGAAGAAGACAGGCAAAACAACAGGTTTGAATTTATTGATATGTATAATAAATACATAAAATTACGCCAGCATGATTTAATTGACTGCGAAACTAGAAGAAGGCAGGCAGAGCAAAATATTGTGCATCAAAAGGAAGTATTAAGAAAAGCATTAAATGATGTGAAAGTAATGGAAAAATTAAAGGAAAAGCATTTGCAAACTTACAAAGAATTTTTAAAAAAACAGGAAGAAATGCAAATAGATGAGATAAATATTACAAAGGGTTTTAAAGAGTAATAAGGGGTAAAATATGAAAAAAATAGTATATATATTTATAATTTCATTGTTAATGATAAATTTAGGCTATGCTCAAGAAAATAAAAATGTAATAGATACCACTGCCATATTAAAAGAGTTAAGGGAAAAAGAGAAAAACTTAAATATTAGAGAGGCAGATTTAAATGCAAAAGAAGCACGCCTTAATGCTATGGAACAGGATTTAATAGCAAGAGAGCAGGATATTAAAAAAATAAGAGATGAAGTTTCTGCCCAGTTAAAATCATTAGGCGAGCAGCAAAATGAAGAACTGGATAAGCTTGTGAAAGTTTATTCCACATCTAAACCAAAAGCAGCGGCAAACATTATTGTTACTATGGATATTGATACAGCTGTTGCAATATTTAGCAGAATGACACCTAATGTGGCAGGAAAAATATTAAATGAGCTTGGTAAAGCAAACCCAGAATATGCTTCAAAAATGGCAGAAAGGCTTACATATCAGCCTGTTTTTGGAGATAATAAGAAGTAATATATGAATGTGTTATTTTCCCCAACAATATGCGAAAACTATTTAAAATGTTTAGATAATGTAGAAGATTATAAAGCTTTAAGGCAGGCAGCCCACAATATGGGAGTGCCTTCTTTAGAAGAAAATGCCTGCACTGCACTTACTAGTATTGTTTCCATAAAATGTCCTAAAAAAAGTATAGATATTGGATGCGGCATTGGAGTTTCAAGCTATGCTATATTAAAAGGCTTTCCAAATACTCATCTTACAGCCATAGACAGCAATTTAGAGCGGGGGCTTTTTTTTCAAAATTATTTTAAAGAATATGAAAATGTAACATACTATCAAATGCGAGGAGAGCAGTATTTAAAAATATGCGAAGAAAAGTTTGATTTTGCTTTTATTGATAGTGTTAAAAGGGAATATTTTAATATATGGCAGCTTATACGCCAAAAATTAAATAGTAATGCCTGTGTAGTTTTTGATGATATATTAATATACGGCTATGTAATGGCAGAAGAAGCAGAAACACCTTATAAATACCAAACCAATAGAAAAGAAGTGCAAAACTTTATAAACCATATTTTTTCAGATTCGAGCCTTAATGCTCAGATTATACCAGTAAGTGGTGGGCTATTAGTAATATCATTGAAATAGAATAATTTATAATATAAAAAAACCCGCTTTTGTGTGCGTATATACATATTAATATACATATACAGAGGCATGCAGGGTCTTGTTATAACTATTAGAAATTAATAAGAAATAACAGTAAAGAAAATTATCTGTTAATATAATAAATTTCTGTGCCGTTTTCTTGAAGGCTTAGTTTTTCTGCACTGTTTTTTAATGAGTAGTATGATTTGTTATCCACCCACAAAGTGTTTTCTGCCTGCATATTAAGAAGTGCATATATTCTGCCTGGTAAAAAAACATCTGCAGATTTATTATCAAAAGAAAATATTACAAATGCTTTTAATTCATTACGGTTAACAGGGTGTGTTTTTTCTAATGATATTGCTTCTTCATATACTAAAATACACTGGTTTCTTGCATAGGAATAAGCGTAGCCTTTACTGCTGTCGCACCCATGACTATCCAGCTTGGAAAAAAGGCTTGATTTTGTGAAAAATATAATAAAGATAAGGGCAAGAGCAATAAAAACAACAACGCCAAGCATAGCGAAATTAAATGTTTTATATGCTTTTTTGCCGTCCATTAATCAATATCCGTCATTAATTCGTTTATGGCAATTTGAATGGCAAATGGAAGCCTGCTTAATGAGCCGTTAAAAGCTTCCAACTCTTTTTTCATATTTTTTTCAAGTAAATATCCTGTAACATAAGCAGGGGATAAATCACTGATTATTTTAAAAACTGCCCCCATAGCTTTCCAGTAGTGGATTGCATCAGGTGCTGGCTCTGTTTCTAAAGTAGAAGGTGAAACTGTGATAGTTTTTTCACTACCTATATTTTCTATTAGTTCATCAAAATCTATAACAATATCGCTGTATATGTTTTTAGAGCTGCCTTTTAATAATATGTAGTTTTTAAAAGGTGAATATGGTGTATTTCTTTCAAAGCCTTCAATATCCACAAGATAATCAGACTGGGAAGCACTGTATGTTAATAGTTTTATACAATCATCATAAGTTTTAAACCTATAGCCTGCTAAAAAAATACGGTAATTCATGATAAAGCTCCTTTACTGCACATTGCTTTACATGCTAGGCAGCCATTACACATATTAGCATCTACAAGCATATTATTTGAATTTTTATATATTGCAGGACATAATGTTTTTTCAAGAACACCACATGATGTATGCTCTGCAGCACAGTTGCACTTATTAAGCCTTACTTTTACTTTTGAAAAGTTTTTAATATTGTTACAGCTGTAAGGATAAATTAAATTTTTAGTATTACCAACTCTTTTAGGGTGTTTTATATAGGAAAAACCATTGATTTTATTAATACCAGTATCACTTAATAAAATCATTCTGCCACGCTTGCATAAAAACTTGCTGTAATGAGGTTTGTAAGATGAAGCATAGCCTATAAAAAGAGTCTGCACTTTAATATCACTGGCGATAATACCTATATAGCCATCAATTGATATAAAATTTAATTCGCTAAAGGCTTTTTTAACACCTTCACATTTAATATCTGTATAAATAATAGTTTCAGCATTAACTGCCATATTTAAAATATTAACAAAAGGGCACCCTGGGCATAATAAATCTTTTACCACAGGAAAGTTTCTATTTTCAATAGTATTAATATCTAATGTAATATTATAGTTTTCATAGAAAAATGAAGCAAGCTCATCTTTTTCATTTTCATATACATCTAATTTTTTAGATTTTAAAAAAGATATATTTTCATCATAAGGAGCTGGCAGAAAGTAATCTGGGAAAAAGCCGTGTTTAGACTGCATAGAAAAAACTTCACCATTATAAGCATTAGGAAAAGTTTGTGATAAAGTTTTATAAACAGCAGTATATATATCATTTAATTCATCTTGAGATAATGACTGCTTAAATGTAGATTTGCTAATGTAAGGAGAAATCCTGCCCATATCGCTGTTTGATTTATTAAATTCTGCATAATTATTTAAAGCATTAGGTGCTATTACAACAGTAACAGGCACTTTATGTTCTAAAGTAAGCTTTAAACTTAAAGTAAGTTTTGCAACTATTTCTTCTGCTTTTTGAATAACAATAACAGGAGTGCATATTTTTTTAGGCAAAGAGAATGTAACAAGTAAACATTCTGCCCTTAAAGGTGTAAAAATATGAAAAAATGGCAGGCTGTTAAAAATGCCTAAAGCTTTACTACCTATTACTGCAGAAGAATGCAGGAAATCAAGAGCATCATGCTCATCAACAAAATTTTTAGATGATTCAATATTTAGAAGATTACCACTGCCTGCATAAATACTGGCAAAATTGTAACGCTCTAAAATATCTTGAATAATTTCTTTACTATTTCTAATATCCATACAGATTTATATATAATATGATTATAAATTATTTTCAATAGATTTTTTTAGTTTTTAATGATTTTTTATTTTTAAATATAAAAATATAGGCAAACCAGGAAAATTATAATAAATAACATAAGTATTTGGTAAAATCTAAAAACGATTGCGAAAAATTAAATAAATAAAAAAGTGGTTG
>CAMEOC010000128.1 GCA_945929285.1 uncultured Mucispirillum sp. | reverse complement strand
AATAACTATTGTGGTATATACTATGGTAATACATGCCAGGTTAATTAAAAGGTTTAATAACCCATATACTTTTACTGTAATAACAACAATAGGTTTTTATGCAGTATTAATGACATATTTTGGTGTAAACTTTTACTTAAGCGGTAAGCATTCTTATGCTTCTGGCGAGCCTGTGCCAATACCAACATTTTTATATGTAATGGTTATAACACATGTTATATTAATTGTGCTTGCTTACTTTAAGCGAAACTTAAATGAAAATAGTTTAGATGAAGAAAAAGAATAGTTAATTTAACAAACAAAATTTTAACCCTGTATGAAAACATACAGGGTTTTTATTATTATATATTCGAATCTAATTATAAAAAACCACATATAATGTCAAAAGAAAATAAATAATTTAAAAAAATAATTAAATATCAATAAATAATTTAAAATTTAGCCATAATTATAAATAAAACATAACTATATTTTAATAAAAAATTTAGGTTTAAAAATGATAAAATAAGCTTTATAAAATAATTATTTTATGTTAAGGGTTTGAAAATATTAAGTACATAGTTTGGAAGTAGAAATGGCTGTATGTACTAATACTAAATATTTGGGAGAAAAGTATGGAATAAGTAAAAGGTAAAAAAAAGTTTCTTCTAAAAACATAAGCAGAAGAAATTTTATGGGTGCAGCAACACTGGCATCTGCATGTTCTTTAATACCTTTTAAAGAAGCAAGTGCAGGTCCAATGGGAGATTTCTTTCTTTCACTTATAAAGGGTGAAAAGATAGAGTCTGCTAAGGAAAAAACTTTTGATAAAACAGTATGGAGTGCCTGTGCTGCAAACTGTGGAAGCCGTTGTGCTTTAAGACTTCATGTTAAAAATGATGAAGTAGTTATGGTTGAAACAGATAATACTATTCCAGATGAATATGGTAACCACTAGTTACGAGTATGCCTGCGCGGCAGGTCTATACGCAGGTGGATAAACCACCCAGATAGATTAAAATACCCTATGAAGCGTGTAGGTAAACGAGGGGAAGGTAAATTTGAAAGAATTACATGGGAAGAAGCTTATGATTTAATTTCTAAAAAATTAAAAGAAATATTAGAAAAATACGGCAATAGGGCAGTCCATGTATTGTACGGCACAGGGGTTGATGGCGGTAATATTACAAACTCAAATGTACCTTATAGATTAATGAACTCATGTGGTGGTTTTTTAAGTAGATATGGTAGTTATAGTACTGCACAAATATCAAATGCATTGCCTTATACTTATGGAAGTACAGATGCAAATAGTCCTGATGATATTGCAAACAGTAAACTTGTTGTTATGTTTGGAAATAACCCAGCAGAAACACGCATGAGTGGCGGTGGTGTTACATACTATGTACAAAAAGCAAGAGAAATATCAAATGTAAAAATGATTGTAATAGACCCAAGGTACTGCATGGTTTCTTTATGGACTTAAAAAAATGTTCAGGCTGTAAAACATGCCAGCTTGCTTGTAAAGACTATAAAAATCTTCCAATAGATAGAAATTTTAGAAGGTTTGTAGAATACAGTGGTGGCACTTGGAAAAAAGAAAAAGCAATATGGAAAAATAATGTATTTTCATACTATGTTTCTGTATCATGTAACCATTGTGATAACCCTGCTTGTAAAGAAGCATGCCCAGTTGATGTTATATATAAAGATGAATATGGGTATGTACTAATAGATGAAGAAAAATGTATAGGTTGTGAATCTTGTGCATCTGCATGCCCATACCAAACACCTCAAATAGATAGAGAAAGGGAAAAAATGACCAGGTGCGATGGCTGTAAAGATAGGGTTATAATGGAAGGCAGGCAGCCAATATTTGTTGAATCTTGCCCATTAAGAGCACTTGATTATGGTCCAGTAGAAGAAATAAGGAAAAAATATGGCAATATAGCAGAAGTTGCACCATTTCCAGCTTATACAGAAACAAAACCAAATATGGTATTAAAATTAAATAAAAATTGTCAGCCAGTAAACAGTACTAAAGGGCAAATAGCAAATCCTTTAGAAATAAGGATAGACTGGCTCCAAAAATAATTATGTACTATCTCTGTAATTTATACAGGGATAGTATAGTAAAAGAACGGTAAATATGGAAAATATTGAAGCATTAAAAACATCAAGCCATGTATTAGGTAATCTTTTTTATTTTAACCCAGTTTCTAAAGAAATGGAACAGGTTATAAATTTAATAGAAAGTGGTAATGCAGTATTAGAATGGCCCTATGGCAGTGAAAGTGAGCTGGAAGAAATATTAAATTTATACAAAAAAGGCTTATCGAATAAAGAGTTATTAGATAGTGAATATAAAAAACTATTTGTAGGCCCACATAAATTAGGTGCACCACCATGGATGGAGCTCTGTTTATCTTGATAAAGAAGCTGTTATTTTTGGTGAAAGCACAATTGAGCTTCGTAGTTGGTTAGCCTCCATTGGAATAGAGCCAAATTTAACACAAAAAGAACCAGGAGACCATATAGGGTTAATGCTTATGTTGTTATCTCATCTAGTAGAACATAAAGAAGATAGTGTAAAAGAATACATTGAAAACCATTTATTTTCATGGTGTTTTAGATATTTAGAAGTATTTTATAAAGCCTGTGGGAACTATTTTTATAAAGGGCTGTATAAGCTTGCATTATTAACTTTTCAAGGGTGGCAGGAAGACTATAATATTAAAATAAAGAAAATAAATATTATTTTTAATATAATATAATTTTAAAAAGTAAATAAAAAAGGGGAAATTGCTTTCCCCTTATATAAAATTATTCATCAGTTACTTTATAATCACCATTATTTATTCTTTTTTTAATGTGTTTTTTAATGGTTTCTCTTTTAGTATTTGGCAGCCTGTCTATAAATAATGTGCCTTCTAAATGGTCTGATTCGTGCTGCAATATACGAGAAAGCCTGTCGGTTGCTTCTATAATTTTTTCGTTGCCATATCTATCTTGATATTTTACTTTTACTTTCATATATCTTTTTACAAAAGCATATTCTCCAGGAATAGAAAGGCAGCCTTCTTCTTCAAATATCTCCCCTTCTTTTGAAATAAATTCAGGGTTTATGATTTCCATTGGGTTATTTACATTTGGCTCTGGTAAATCATCAAGAACAAAAAGCCTTAAAGAAAGCCCAACTTGTGGGGCAGCAAGGCCTAAACCTTTTGCATCATACATAGTTTCAAGCATATTATCTAAAAGAGTATGCAGTTCTTCGTTAAACTCTGTAACAGGCTGTGCTTTCTGCCTTAAAATATCATTGGGAAACGTTTTTATTTCTAGTTTCATAATATTACCCTTTTGTTATCCATTGCTGGAAATTATTATAATGAAAGAAATTAGTAAGGTATGTTTTCAAACTTTCTTTCATATATTCATTATTACATCTATTACAAGTGGCATTAATATAATTTTCTGCCTGGCTTGTAATATTATAGTTTACAATATTATTTTTTTCAACCTTTTCATATTTTGGCTTAAATTTAAAAGTAATTTTTTTAAGCTCTAGATTATTTTCCCCTAAGAGATCAATAAAATCCTGCTCCATATAAAGCAGTTCGCTATACCATAAATTATCATACACAAGCACAACAAGAGATTTTTCATAGGGGTTATAATCATAAGGCATAGTAATGGGTTTAAGGTCATCAATAACTGATGAAAACCATATATTATAAATATGCTTCATTTGGGCAACAGCAATATTATTATCACCCTTCAATATATGACTTAATGTTTTCATATTCTGCCCTATTTTTAAAAACATGATTTGAAACATATTCTATTAATTCTTTTGTGCCGCTGTGGCTTATGGAAGATATTTTAAAAAGAGTTAAGTTATGTTTTTTAGCATATTCTTCAAACTCTAATAAATTTTCTTTATTAGAAGAATCCATTTTAGTAGCTGTAATTATTTCAAGCCTTTCTTCTAAGCCACTGTTATAAAGGGTTAGCTCTTTTCTAATGGTTTCATAGCGTTTTACCATAGATTCGCTGTCTGATGCATCTATAAAATGAAGTAAAATAGATGTTCTTTCAATATGGCGTAAAAACTGATGACCAAGGCCTGAGCCTGCATGGGCATCTTCTATTAAGCCTGGCATATCAGCTATAACAAAACTGCCACCGTGGCCGTCTTTAATAACACCTAAATTAGGGGTAAGGGTTGTAAAAGGATAATCTGCAATTTTAGGTTTAGCAGCAGATACAACAGATATAAATGTAGATTTACCAGCATTAGGAAAGCCAATAATCCCCACATCTGCTAAGAGCTTAAGCTCCAGCTCCACTTCTATTTCTTCTCCAGGTTTACCGTCTTCTGCATATCTTGGAGCTCTTTGTTCCGGAGTTGCAAAGCACATATTTCCCCTGCCGCCTCTGCCACCGCGAGCCACTAAAACTTTATCATCATGGTTTACAATATCAGCAATTATGTCACCAGTTTCAGCATTTTTTATAATAGTGCCAAGGGGCACAGGAAGTATTAAGTCCTGGCCTGCTTTTCCGTGCATATCGCTGCCTTTACCCTTTTCGCCGTCTTCTGCTTTATATATTGATTTATAGCGAAAATCCATAAGGGTATGCTTTGTTTTATC
>CAMEOC010000127.1 GCA_945929285.1 uncultured Mucispirillum sp. | reverse complement strand
TACAATTACTGCAAAGCACCTTGGGGTAATCAGCGAAGAACAGCCAGTGCTTTTAATATTTGGAACAGGCTGGGGCTTTACTGATGAAGTACTTGAAACAGCAGACTATATAGTAGAACCTATTGAGGGGGTAGGTGAGTTTAACCACTTATCTGTCCGCAGTGCTGTTGCAATACTACTTGATAGAATTACAGAAATATAAAATATTTCAGGAGGAATAAAATGAAAAACAAAATCATCGAGGCGGTTGAGTCTGAATATATGGCAAAAGAAGTGCCAGCATTCCGCTCAGGCGATACAGTTCGCGTAAACTTCCGCATCGTAGAAGGTAACAAAGAACGCGTTCAGCCTTATGAAGGCGTTGTTATCAGAATACACAGAGGGGGAGTAGGCAGCACTTTTACAGTTCGTAAAGTTGTAGGCGATGTGGGTGTTGAAAGAACTTTTCCTTTATATTCACCAAGAATAGACAGCATAGAGCTTAAAAGAACTGGCCGTGTTCGCAGGGCTAAACTTTTCTATCTCCGTGCATTACGCGGTAAAGCTACTCGTATTAGAGAAAGAAAAAAAGGTTTTTAATATTGTTTTTAAAAAAAATAAGAGAAAATATCGTGTTTTCTCTTGACAATATTGTGTATTTAATTTAGAAAAAATTGAAAAGAATAAAGAGGACTTATATAATATGAAATCAACATGGGCAAAGCCGGGCTCTTTTGAACAGAAATGGTATCTTTACGATGCTGAAAATGTTATATTAGGAAGGCTGGCATCTAAAATAGCTATGACTCTTATGGGTAAAAACAAACCTATCTATACTCCATCTATAGATACTGGTGATTTTGTGGTTGTTGTAAACGCTGAAAAAATAGCTACAACAGGTAAATTCAAATCAAGAGATAAAAAATACTACTGGCACACTGGTTACCTTGGTGGTATTAAAGAAAGAAGCTATGCTGAGATGATGGATAGAAAACCTGAGGAAGTTTTAAGACTTGCTGTGGAAAGAATGCTTCCAAAAACTCGTCTTGGTCGTCAGATGATTAAAAAATTAAAAATCTATGCAGGAAGCGAGCATCCACATGCAGCTCAAAAACCTGAAAAAGTAGAATTCTAGGGAGATGAAACATGGCTAACTATAATTACGGTACAGGTAGAAGAAAAACATCAGTTTCCCGTGTTTTCATTAAACCGGGTAAAGGCGATATTAAAATAAACAATAAAAGCTTAGAAGAATATTTTGAGCGTATGACACTTCGTCAAATTGTTTTACAGCCTTTAACTTTATTAAACCAGGAAGGTAAATTTGACTTATATATTACAGTAGCAGGTGGCGGTAAATCTGGCCAGGCTGGTGCTGTTCGTCATGGCCTTGCAAGAGCGTTAGAGCAATTTAACCCAGATTTTCGTCCTGAAATGAAAAAAGCAGGCTTTATGACAAGGGATTCTCGTATGGTTGAAAGGAAAAAATATGGGAAACCAAAAGCAAGAAAAAGCGACCAATACTCAAAACGTTAATCGTTACAAGAGTTTGTGCTTATATTGTTTTTCCCTGCCCTTTATGTATTATTATTCCTCTTGTAAATTATACAATGGGGCATGGGCAGAAAATAATAATATTAATGTTTATAACATATTTAATGCTGCATAGAATATATGCAGCATTTTTTTATTATATTTCATAGAAATTATAGTTTTTTTCAATAAAATACTTGATATTTCCTAGTATTGCATATATTAATGAAAGACTATATTATTTTGGAGAATTTTAATGAGTCTTATTACAGAAACTCTTAAGAAAATGAAGAAAGAAACAAACAGCAGTCCAAAACAGGATGATGAAGTTTTAGCTCCACCTGCTTTGCGTAATGCTATTGTAAACACTAAAAAATATAAAGAATTTGTAAAAAATGCAGAATTAAAAGATATTAATGGCAATAAAGCACCACTAAAAGGGTTTATAATATTTAGTATACTTATTTTATCAGTTATTGGTGTAACTTCTGCTGTATATTTAAGTAAAGAAGATGATAAAATGGTAAACAAAGCAGGCATAGTTCAGCCTGGAAATATGGCAGAAAATAATGCTTTAAATAATCAGCCCAAAAGTAATAATATAGCTGTGCAGTCACCTGTTCCATCAAATGGCAGGCCATATAATGATTCATCAAATAATATAAAAGAAAATAATATAGTAAAAAATGAAAATATGGCTGGCAGTGTTAAAGCTCAAAAAGAAGAAATAGTTAAGAAAAATGAAAATATAAATAAACAGGAAAATATATTTATTGAAACAACATCAGTAAAAAAACCAGTTGAAAATAATGTAAATGAAAAAGTAAATATTAATGAAAATAAAAATATGCCTTCAAATATTATTTTACCAAACCAGCTTTTTGTAATACCACAGGTGGAAAATAAGGCAGATAATTCATTAAAGTCAGAAAAAGAAGAAAGTAGTGCAGAAAAAAATAAACAGGAAAATTCATTAATAAGTAATAACCAGATAGATAATTCAGCTACTGAAAAACAAATACAGGTAGCAAATAATAATATAAATAATTCAGCAGCTGTAAAAGCAGAAGAAACCATATTAGAAGAAAAACAAGAAAATAATGTGGTAGTAAAAGATAATAATGCAGGCTTATCATCTATTAATGAAGTAAAAGCTTTAAAAACTGAAGAAAAGCCAGGCACAGTTACAGCAAGCACTATTTCATTATATAACCAGTATATTGCAACAGGTAATAAGGCAAAAAATAAAGGGGCTTATGATAGAGCTATAGAATATTATGTAAATGCTCTTGCCTTAAATAAAACTGATGAGCTTAGTGCTAATATTGCATTGATGTATATAAAGCTGAAAAATCCTAATATGGCATTTCAAGTATCTGTTACAAACGGTATGAAGGATACAAAACTTTTAAGCCAGTTAGCAGTTATTATGGTTCAGCAGAAGTATTTCTTAGAAGCCAATAAGATGCTGCAGTATGCAAATACTTTTCAGCGTTCTGCAGATGTATTAGTTGCCACAGGCTATCTAAACCAAATGCAGAATAATTTAGATGAGGCTTTAAAATATTATAACGAAGCTATGGCAGTAGAGGTTACAAATGATAATGCTGCATATTATGCTGCTTTATGTTATGAAATGCAGGGCAAAAATCAGGAAGCTAAAAAGCTATATGAAAAAATAGTAAACAGCCCTAATGCAGACAGCAAACTAAAAACAGAAGCTAAAAATAAGCTTTCTTCCTTATAAATGATAATATATTTTATATATAAGATTTAAGCAGGGTATATGCTCTGCTTTTTTTTATGAGTTTATTAAGTATTTAATATATTATAAATATAAAAGCAGGGTAAAAGCACTGATAATATATTTTAAAAACTTATTATTTGTAAGTATTATATTTGTATTTATAATAAAAACACTAATATGTTTAGCAAAATATGAAAGGGTTAGTATTTAAGTTTAGTTTTTCTATATTTATTTTATAAGTTCAATATGATATGGTATGTAATATTTGATAGATTTGATTAAGTCATGTTTTACATCATAACCATATTCACCAAAATCCATTTCATGAAGCCCAACTTCAATATTAATATCTTTACGCTTAAAGATAGTGGCAGCACCACCTACCATAAAATGCTACTCTAAAAGTAAAACTTTTTTACCTTTTTTAGAAAGCACAGCACCAGCAGTTAAACCGCCAACACCGCCTCCTATAATGATTACATCGTATTGCATAGTATCTCATATTATTTTTCTATAATGTACAATTTTCTAATTATCCTTGCAACATAAAAATGAAAAAATTGTATATTTATTATGTTTACACTAAAAATAAGCCACCTTTTTCAGGTGGCATAAAAAAGTAGATAATATCAATTATTTATCTTGTTTTAACTCTGCAACAGTTTTGCATAAAGTTTCCACTATAAAGTCCTGGTCATCATCTTTTAAAAATGCACTCATTGGCAGGCTCATAATTTCAGATGAAACCTTTTCGCTAATAGGTAAATCACCAGCTTTAAATCCACAATCTGCATAACATTCCTGCATATGAAGTGGAATAGGGTAGTGGATAGCAGTAGGAATACCTGCTTCGTTTAATTTTTTAGCAACTTCTTCTCTATTTTTAACCCTTACAGAATACTGGGCATAAACGCTTACTTTTCCTTCAGGTATAAAAGGTGTAATAATATCTTCCGGGCTTCCTTTATAAGCTTGTTTTATTTTAGCGGTGTAATTATTACCTATTTCCACACGCCTTGCAATTTCTTCTTTAAAGTGAGCAAGTTTTACATTTAAAATAGCAGCCTGCATAGCATCAAGCCTGCCGTTAATACCTATATATTTATGTTTATATCTTGCAATCTGCCCATGGTTTCTTAAGTTTGATAAAAGCTCTGCTTCACTATCATCATTTGTAAAAACAGCACCGCCATCACCATAACAGCCCAAAGGTTTTGAAGGGAAAAAGCTGGTACAGCCAAGGCTGTTATAATTACAGCTGTATTTTCCATTATCAGTTGCCCCAAAACTTTGGCAGGCATCTTCAATAAGTTTTATATTTGTGTTTTTAGTAAGCTCATAAAACTTATCCATATCAGCAGGCAGGCCGTAAAGGGATACAGGAATAATAGCTTTAGTTTTTTCGTTTATTAAAGGTTTTAC
>CAMEOC010000126.1 GCA_945929285.1 uncultured Mucispirillum sp. | reverse complement strand
GTAAAGATTCTTCCATTATAAAGAAGATAAAGGAATGTGACAATTATGAAGTTGTCAGCATAAATTCAGAAATTATAATCTTGAAGTGTCCGAATTGTGGGACTGTGTTTGAATTGAAGAGGAGTGAGTTTAATAAAAAATATATGGCAAACCCCTGCATTAGTGCTGAAGAACTTTTATATAACTTAAATAACCCAGATGAGTGCATAAGGCATGGAATAGCACTAAACCCTAATACTCCTGCAGAAGCCATTGAAAAATTAGCCCAGGATAATAACCCACTAGTAAAAAATGCTGCTTATAAAAATAAAAATATGCCAAAGGAAAAATTAGAGGTCCTTTTTCCAGAAAACTGGGTTAGAGAATATGATAATAATATAAAAGAAGCAGAAAGAGTGGCAGCTTTAGAAAACCCAAATATTAGCCCAGAAATACGTAGAAAAGCTGTGTTTATGGATATGGATAAGTATGGCAAAGCTGTGGCAAAAAATAAAGCCACAAGCCCAGAACTTATTAACAGTATGAAAAATATGGCTCAAGGGAAAAAAGGGGTAAGCACTCTTTTATATAAAGCAAATAATATAAAAAATAACCCAAAAGAATTAGCTTATATTAAAGAACAAATGGATAAAAATAACGAGCCTTTAGAAAAACCTGTTAGAAGGCTTATGAATAAGCAGTTTGTGGAAAATGTATATGACCCATATAAGTTAATTGAAGATATGCGAAGAATACCTTCTGGTAATAAAAAGTATAACTTGAAAAAAGATAATAATAAAAATAATAATGGTAGTGGTGCAAAAAACAATAATGGTAGAAATAATATATTAGAAAATATTACTCCTCAAGGTGATGATTATAATTCTATACTTGATAAAAACGGCAATGCTCCAGAAAAGTTTTCCACCATGCCACTGCCTGCTTTAGAAAAAGGTGCTGTTTCCTATAACCCTGAAGCTGAAAAGCAGGCTTTAAAAACAGCTGATGATATTATTGACAGCATTATGAATGACAGCCTGCCAGATATTAAAAAAGCCATAGATTCTGCAAATTATGTAAAAAATGGCGGTGGTAATACTGGTAATAATAGTGCAAATAATGCAGGGCAAAATAACGGCGGTTATTTTAATATTGGCAAAAGTACAGATAATGGTATAATGACAGAAAACCATAAAAAAATATATGAAAATGCCTGCAGAGAGATTGACCAATTGAAGAAGATGTTTTAATATATATTTACTTTAAGGGTAAAAATTAAATGGATAATAAAGAAATAAATACTAAACAAGATTTTATAAAAACAATAGCTTCCACCATGCGTTTTATGGGGCTTAAAATACTTTTAAGCGGGGTAGATTATTCTTCTCCCCTGCCTCAGATTGTGGCAGTATACCCTGATAAAGAAAAGTATTACTTAATTGAGCCTATTAGCCTTGAATGTTTTAGTGAAGAAAGCCCAAGGATTTATAAGGAAGATGAACACAGGCAGGTTCGGAAATACTGTCGCAACCTTTTTAAAGATGACTGTGAAAAAGCTGCCGTTTTAGCCACTGTATTGTGTGATTTATCTGCTGGTGTGGAAATGTTTACATATAAGCTTGTTGGCACTTATGAGCTTATATCTATGGCAAAATACGCATGCCTTGCTGTGCCTTGTGCTTTGGAAGATAAAACCTGCCAGGCTCTAAACTATTTAAAATTAGAACATAGAACATTAAATGTATTAGATAAGTTTACTTTAATATTAATAGATAAAACTCAAACTGCAAAACTGCCAGAAATTAAAAAATTTATTAAGTTTATTTTAAATAACAGGTAGTTTTTTATATTAAAAACTTTCCACCTTTTCTGCCATATAATCTTTTTCGCTTTTAGAGTGGTATTTTTTTAATTCTTCATCTAAAAAATATTTTGCCTTATTATTTAACTCATCATCTTTCATAATTAAATGAATATAGTTTTGCCTTGCTGGAGAAACCCATGTATCTATCGTATATATTTTACTGTCTAAACTATTTACTGCTTTAGCTGCTGCCTGCCATAGTATTCTTTTTTTAATATTTATATCTGTAACAGCATTTAATGCCTCATCTTTTACAATAGACTGTAATGCCTGGCGAACCATATTATTTTTCAATATTGTTTTGCCATTAATAAGTGCATCTGATTCTGTGGTGCCGTTACCAACAGCATTATTTTTAGGAAGATTTTTTCTATTTGCCACCCAGTTTGGAATTTTAGAAGATATTAAATCTTCTATATCTTTTATTTTCGGCTCATCTGGGTTTGTGGTATTATTTGGCTCTTTTATATTAGGAGTATGCTCTATAACATTTACATCTTTTGCATTTGGCACTTCCTTTACTTCAGGAACATATATATTACCACCTGCAAAAGAAATCTGTGGAATATTTACTGCTTTTGGCTCTGCCACTTCTGCTACTGGTGCAATATTTATTTCTGCTACCTTTTCTATTTCCACACTGCCAATATCTAAATTATCTGGCATATATACACCTGCTACCATAGCAGCTATTGGGGCACATATTCTATCTTTATTATATTCCTTTTTTTCCATGGTAGAATTAGCAGCTGCTGCTATAAATGATGCTGAAATATTTGTGCCATAAGGCTCATCTGGTGAAAAAAAGTTTACAACCCCAAGGCTGTCAACAGCTATTGTGCCAATATGTATATTTTTCATTAAATCATATATTCTTATGTAATTTAAGCCACTAAAGGCTGCAAAATTTGCACCGTCGCTTTTTATAATTGTGCCGTTTGCTCCATCAAGAGATAATACTTCCCTCATAACAGGGTATTCAAATACTTTAAAGCCATAATCTGTCATTACCTGCAACCTGCTGGAAAAATTTTCAATAAAGGCAGATAATATTTTACCATTTAATAATTTTTCCACCGCCATACTATCTTTTGATAAGTAATATAAACCACTAGGAGAAAGGGCTAAAAATTTCCCTGTTTTTTCATCGTATATAATAGATGATATAGAAATATCAACAGATGTATTTTTTTGCAGTTTACCAGAAAATGACCATACAGAGATTTTGCCGTTTCTTTCAAACACATATAAAGAGTTTGTTTCAGTATCTGGGTATAAGGCACTAACACCACCGGAAAACTCTTTAGTATATAATTTTACAAGCCCTTCTTTTTTAAACTGATATAGTGCCACAGTTAAACCATCGCTGGCAGCTATAAATTCCCCCATATCAGACTGGCTTATAACATATACACTGCGAATAAAATCATCATATTTTTTTACCATAGCGCCATTTTGCATATTATATATAAAAAGCCCTTTACCACCAAGTATTGCATAAGATGAAATATATTCTGATATGGCAAAAGTTCTAATACTTTCAGGCACATCTACACTTTTTTCTGCTGTGCAGTTTCTAAGGGCTATGGGTATAAGTTTTTTATTATTATTTACATCTGCTAAAAGCACAAGCTTTGCTTCTAAAGATATAAACTCACCACCTATAATGCGGGAAGCTGCAAAACTTTCAGAAAAACATAAAAATATAAATAAAAAACTAGCGGTTATTTTTAATATATTTTTCAAAAACATCTTTAAACCCTGTAAACTGGTGTTTTGATGCAACATTTTCAGGAAATTTAATGTATTCTTTCACGCCTTTATAAAAGTAAGGCTTTGTTAAATCATCATGGTTTATAAGCTCATCTTCTGTAACCCAAACAGTAGTTTTATCTGCTTCGTAAAATTCATAAGCATAAAGGGAAAGCTTTTGCACTAATATTACAGCACTTACATCCACATTATCTGTTACTTTTGGCAGTATTACAATGGGAATAAGAGCAGGGTTTAATAATATAACATTACATTTTACCCTTGAAGCCACATATAAAGCAAAAAGACCCCCAAGGGAGCTTCCCACAATACATGTTTCTTCTTTTGATGAGCTTATTTCATCACAAATATTATCAAACAAATCAGATATTTCTTCTGCAGATAAATTAAAATCTGGGGCAATAACATTGTTTTCCCCCAATACCTGCCGCATAGCATTTGCTTTTTCTGCCATTGGGGAGCTGTTATAGCCGTGAAAGTAATAATATTTCATATCAAACCTATTGAGATAATTTTAAAAGGGTTTTATGTAAAACTAAAGCACCTTTTTCAATATCTTCATTTAATATATTTTCATTTTTATGGTGGCTTATGCCGCTAACATTACGCACAAATATCATACCACATTCTGCAATTTCTGCCATATTCATAGTGTCATGACCTGCACCGCTTATGGTGTGTATATATGGAATATTTAATTCTTTACAGGAAAGCTCTATGGAATCTGTAACAATGTTATCTAAAACACATGGTTTTTCAGAGCTTAAAAGTTCCACTTCAGATGATGCTTTATAACGCAGTGCAATTTTTGAAGATTCTGCCCTTATTAAGCCAAAAAGTTCTTCAATGGTTTTTGCATGTATGCCCCTAATATCCACATACATTACAGCAGTGCCTGGCACAACATTCATAGCATTTGGGTAAATATCTATTTTACCTACTGTGGCAATAGCCTGCCTTTCATCATAAGCAAGTGAAATATTACGGATAGCAAGTATAAGCTCGCTGGCAATAACTAAAGCATCTTTTCTATCTCGCATGGCAGTAGAGCCAGAGTGAGCTGCTTCCCCAAAAATAGT
>CAMEOC010000125.1 GCA_945929285.1 uncultured Mucispirillum sp. | reverse complement strand
CATACTGGCCGCCAACCATACCTTTATCCCCTGCTGCATAGGCAAGCTTGTATATGGCTTTTAAGCGAATATCTAAAGGCATATTTGGGTTTAGGCTTGTATCTGCCATGATTTCAAAGGCTTTTGTTAAAAGCCCATCCCCTGCTAAAATTGCCTCTGCTTCCCCAAAAGCTTTATGGTTTGAAGGTTTACCGCGACGCATATCATCATTATCCATAGCTGGTAAATCATCGTGGATTAAAGAGTATGTATGCACCACCTCAATGGCAGCAGCAAAAGGTGTAACAAAATCATAATCTTCTTTAAATAAACCATAGCTTGCATAAACTAAAGCCGGGCGAAGCCTTTTGCCACCTGCAAAAAGGCTGTAACGCATACCTTCATTTAAACCTGAAGTAAAAAGAGATGAATTTGTAACATACCCATCAAGAAAATTTTCCACCCTTTCAGAGCTGGTTTTGAAAAATTCTAAAATATTATTCATTGGTTTCTAAATCACCAGTTATAATTTCGCCTGTGCCTTCATCTTCCATAACCTGCTTAACAGACTTTTCCACTTCCTGCAGTGCTTTTCTGCATTCTTTAGAAAGATTTACACCTTCTTGGAAAAGTTTCACAGTATCTTCTAAAGACTGTTCTTCTTTTTCTAAAGCATTTACAATACTTTCTAATCTTTTTAAATTATTTTCAAAATCTTTTGTAGCACTCATTATAACACGCAACCTAAAACTTTTTGAGCATGGCCTGCAGCTTTTACATTATAGTATGCTTCTTCAATAACGCCATCTTCATTAATAATAAAAGTAGAGCGAATAACCCCTTTATAAACTTTACCACACATTTTTTTATCACCATAAGCATAATAAGCTGCACTTACTTTATTTTCAGGGTCTGAAAGCAGTGTGATTTTTACGTTATGATTTTCTATAAATTTGTGGTGTTTTGCTATGCTGTCTGGGCTAACACCAAAAACTCTAACTTGTTTATTTTCAAATTCATTTATTAATTCGCTAAATTCAATAGCTTCTTTAGTGCAGCCAGAAGTATTATCTTTTGGGTAGAAATAAAGCACATATTTTACCCCTTTTAAATCATTACTGGAAATTTTACCACCATTTGTGGATTCTAATTCAAAAAAAGGTGCATTATCGCCAATCTGTAACATTTTATTCTCCTTAAAACTATCTACCTGCCCCTTTATATTCAGCAGCAAGCTGACCACAGGCACCAGATATATCTTGTCCTAATTTTTTTCGTATAAAAACTGTTATATTATTATTAATTAAATATTCTTGAAATTGCAATACATTTTCTTCACTAGGTGTTTTAAATGTAGAAAATGGCGAGCCATTAAAAGATATAAGGTTTACCTTAGCTTTCACCCCTTTTATTAACTGGCAAAATTCTTTTGCATGGCTTAAAGAATCATTAATACCGCCTAGTAAAACATACTCTAAAGTAATGCGTTTTCGTTTATCTATTTCCACATTTTTAAGTGTATTTATTAAATCTTTTAATGGATATTTGTAAGATATAGGCATAATCTCCTGCCTAATATGTTGGTTTGGACCGTTTATGGATACAGCAAGATTAACAGGGGTTTCCATGGCAAAAAAATCTTTAATACCATCAATAAGCCCGGAAGTAGAAACAGTTATTTTTCTATGTGAAAAACCAAAGGCATTATCATCTAGTAATATTTCCAATGCTTTTTTAAGGTTTTCAAAATTATCAAGAGGCTCGCCCATACCCATAAATACAAGATTTAAAAGCTTTTCGTCAAAAAGTTCTTCTGCACTTTTTCTTAAAACTGCCACCTGGTTTAATATTTCACCAACAGTTAAGTTTCTTTTAAACCCAACAGCTGCAGCTGTGGCACAAAATTTACAGCCCATTCTACAGCCTATCTGTGTGGATATACAGCCAGAAATCCTATTTCCGTCACTTAATAATACAGATTCTATATGCTGATTATCTTCAAGTTTAAATAAAAATTTAATGGAACCATCGCTGGAGGTAAGCCTTTTAACTTCCTCAAAATAAGTAAACTGGTATTCTTTAGCAAGCTTCTCACGAAGTGATGATGGTATGTTTGTCATCATATCAAAAGAAGTAACATTGTTATGGTAAAGCCAGTTATATATCTGCTTGCTTCTAAAAGACTGTTCGTTAAATGATTTAATTACATCATCTAACTCTAAAGCAGATAAACAATCAATTTTTTTCATAAATATACCTGAAAGTGAGATTATTTTACAAGTTTTGCACGAGCCTCATCATCATCACTAACAATAGTAAAAAGCCTGTTTAAGTTAGTATGTACAAAGATTTTGTAAATATCATCACTAACATTGGAAAAAATCAATGATTTATCCTTTTCTTTTAGCACTTTAAAAAGCTGTATTAACTCTCTTAAGCCACTGGAATTTAAGTAAGTAATATCTGAAAAATTTACAACTACACTACTTACATCCCCTAAAATACCTTCAACGAAAACTTTAAGTTCTTCTCCGTTAAAAGAATCAATTTCATGAATAGGGAAAATAAATTCTACCTCAATATTTTCACCTACTGTTTCACGATGGTTGTTAAAAGCCATTGTTCCTCCTAATTTATCCATTAAACTTTTTTTGCTCAGTTTGTCGCATAAAAACCTGCTTAACTATTCTATCCTGCTGGTTATCCTGCAGGGAAGTAAACTTTACCCCTAGAACATAAGCATCATCTTCCACCTGATCATTTCTAACCACGGCACCTTCTACTTTACCAATATCTTCAATAAAGCAGTTTAAATCTATATCAATAACATCATCAGTATTAAGTTTTACAGGGCTTAAAAGCCTTATGCCGCCCCCTGAAATATCAGTGCACCGCATAGTAACCATTTCCCCTTTTTTTAAAAACCTGTTATTTGGCTTATCTTCCACATCTCGCCTAAGAAATACTGGTATATGCCTTAAAAATTCCACCCTAAAAAAGGCACGCATTTCATTTCTAATTATTTCATTAGGCATTTTTATTGCTAAAAGTGTTACTTTATCTTTTATAATACCTATTGCATTAGTTGTAAAGTAATACTTACCACTATTTCTTAAAAACATAAATTCCAATACTGTTTTTTTAGTAACAGCAAGCTTTTCCCCGTTATCATGGGGTGGGTATATGGTAAAAGAATCATCATACACACCAAAAACTTTCGTTAAAAAAAGCCTAGAATTCCCCTTTATACTAACCCACATTTTAATGTTTGGCAGTATATGTTTTTTCACATTAGTGGTGGACTCCATTTCTCACCAGTTTATTTTGCAAAAACACGGCTTCCCGGTTTTACACAAGGTGTGCCTTCTTTACACATTGGGCACTCCTGCTCATTATAACTTCTAACTTCCACAGCAGCCAGTGGGTAAAATGGCACAGAAAAACCTGCAGTGCCTGAGCTTCTATCAATAATAGAAGTAACACCTACAACCACACCACCTGCATCTTCAATGGCTTTTATACATTCTTTTGTAGATTTGCCAGTTGTAACCACATCTTCTGCCACTAAAACCTTTTCGCCTTTTTTTAGGGAAAAACCACGGCGAAAAATCATTACACCATCTACCCTTTCAGTAAAAAGGCTTCTTTTATTAAGCTGAGAAGCAAGCTCATAACCAAAGCGGATACCGCCTATGGCAGGGCTTACTATTGTTTCAAACTCCACATCTTTTAAAACTTCCTGCAAACCGCTAATAACTTTTTTTGCATTAGCAGGGTTTTGCATAATAAGTTCAGACTGTAAATAAGCATCTGAATGAAGGCCAGAAGAAAGTAGAAAATGCCCTCTTAATAATGCACCATTTTCTTCGTAATTTTTTATAACATCTTCACTTTTCATAATTAACAATTTAACTCCTTAATAATACTTTCAGCTGCTGCTGCTGGGTCTTCTGCTTTTGTAATAGGCCTGCCTACTACAATATAATCAGAGCCTAAAAGCAGTGCATCTTTTGGTGTAACAACACGCTTTTGGTCTGTAATATCCCCACCTAAAGGCCTTATGCCTGGGGTTATGGTTAAAAATTCTTTACCTAAGTTTTCTTTTATTACTTTTGTTTCCTTTGCACTGGAAACTACACCGTCTAAACCGCATTCTTTTGCTAATGTGGCAAGTTTTAAAACATAACCTGCAGAAGAATATCCACCAATACCGTAGGTGGATAAATGCTCATCATCTAGGCTTGTTAAAAGTGTAACACCTATTAGTAATGGACAATTAAGACCTTTTTTGCTGCACTCATTATTAAGCTCGCTAACGCACATTTTCATCATATCAATACCACCTTGAGTGTGGATATTGATAATATCTGCACCATAATTTGCAGCAGCAGAAACCGCACGAGAAGCTGTGTTTGGTATATCATGAAATTTTAAGTCTAAAAACACTTTTTTATTTTCAGATTTAAGCCAGTCTATAATAGCAGGGCCAGAGGATACGAAAAGCTCTAAGCCTACTTTATAATAGCTTATATGGCTGCCTACACTTTTTACAAGTGCTTTGGCTTTATCAATACTATCAAAGTCTAGTGCTGTAATTACTTCCATTTTACTTCCCACAAATTAACCTTTGCTTTTACTCTATCATAATTATTATAAAACTTCAATTATATTTTACTAATGTAATACTATTTTTTATTGATTTTCAATTTTTATTACATCGCAGGGGCATGCTTCTATGCACTGCATACATTTTTTGCATTTTTCATAGTCTATATCTGCTAAAAAATTAT
>CAMEOC010000124.1 GCA_945929285.1 uncultured Mucispirillum sp. | reverse complement strand
TGATGAATTAAATAAAAAAATCGCAGGGGATATATATACTGATAAAGTTAGAAGATATATGCATTCCACAGACGGCAGTATTTTTAGAGTTGAACCTGCCTGCGTTGTTTACCCAAAATCAAAAGATGATGTTGTTGAAATTGTAAAATTTGCTAATAAATACCAGCTTTCTATCCACAGCCGTGGGGCAGGCTCTGGCTTATGCGGTGCTGCTATTGGCAGGGGTATTATTATTGATTTTGCAAAATATATGAATAAATTTATAAGCTATGAAAAAATAAGCGATACAGAAGCAGTTTTTACTTGCGAGCCAGGGTATAAATATGGCGAATTAGAAGCATACCTAAAGGGCAGCTCCATGTGGTTTCCTGCTGCTCCATCTAGTGGCGAATACGCTTCCTTTGGTGGTATGTATGGCACAAATGCAGGGGGAGGCTACTCTGTTAAATATGGCAATGTGGCTGATTATATTGTAGATGCAGAAGTAGTTTTTCATGACGGCACAGTTAATACTTTAAACAATATTGCAAAAACTAATGTAAATGATTTACCAGTTGAGCTTCAAGAGTTATACAATGTATTAAATAATAACCAAAATGTAATATCTTCCGGTTATCCACCTATTGCATGTAATGTTTGCGGGTATGAGCTTCGTAACTCTATAAAAGAAGGTTTCCTGCATTTACATAAAATATTTGGTGGCTCAGAAGGCACTTTAGGGGTTATTACAAAATTAACATTTAAAGTAATCAGAAAAAAACCTGCCAATGCTTTAGTTATTGCTTATTTTCAAGATAAAACAAGCAGTTCAAAAGCAGCTCAAGTGGGGCTTAAATATGACCCTGCAGGTATTGAGATAATGGATAAATCGCTGCTTTCCCTTGCTGTAACCCATGAGCCAAGTTTAGAAGATAAACTGCCTACTGATATTGATAATGTCTTAATGTTTGAATTTGAAGGGGAAACAGAAGAAGAAGTTAGAAAATATTCTGAAGAAACAGTGGAGAAAATAAAGGCAGAAGGCTATACAGACCAGGCTTTTATTGCCATAAGTGAAGAAGAAATGGCTCAGTTTTGGGCTGTTAGAAAAGCAGCTGTGCCTATACTTTACCTTTTAAAAGGTAAAAAGAAAATTTTAGCACTTGTAGAAGATGCTGCTGTGCCTACTGATAATTTAGTGGAATATTTTGATGGACTTTATGAAATATTTAATAAATATAAAGTAGATTTTGTAAGCTATGGCCATATTGCAAAAGGGCTTTTACATAACAGACCGTTACTTGATTTAAAAGACCCGCACGATATAGGCTTATTAAAAACAATTGCAGATGAAGTATTTGAACTTGTGCATAAACTAAACGGTACAATTTCCGGAGAACATGGCGACGGCAGGCTTCGTTCCTGCTATATTAATAAACAATACAGCACAGAGCTTTACTCTTTATTTCTAAGAGTAAAAAATATCTTAGACCCAGATAACCTTTTTAACCCAGAAATAAAAACCACAAGCGATGAAATGCAGATGACAAAACACCTTCGCTATGGGGCAGATTATGGGGCAAATGATAAAGCACTAAATAAACAGCTGGTTTGGGAAGAAGATTTTATATTAGAAGCAGAAAAATGCCACGGTTGCTCCAAATGTACAACCGTTACCACTGCCACAAGAATGTGCCCTGTTTATAAAGCTTTAAGAGATGAAGCTGCTGCACCAAAAGCTAAAGCAAATATATTAAGAGGGCTTTTAAGTAATGTGATAGATTCTGAAGCTATGTTTCAAAAAAGCTTTCAACATGTTATAAACCATTGTATAAACTGTGGAAGCTGTTCCATTGAATGCCCTTCAAAAGTAAATATACCAAAGCTGGCTTTAGAAGCAAAATCTAGATATGCTGAAAAATTTGGCGTATCTATTGATGCAAAACTTGCTACTAACATTGAAACTGCAGGTAAATTAACCCATAAATTAAGCCCATTTGTTTCTTCTGTTATGGCACCTAAATTTATGAGAAATTTATTGAAAGTAACAACAGGCCTTGCCAGTGAAAGAAAGTTTGTTAAATTTGCTACAAAATCATTAAATGAAAGAATAAGTCAAACAGAAGGCAGTGGCGAAAAAGTGGTTATGTATTTTGCTGGTTGTTATGCTTCATATATTAAGCCAGAAATCGGGGAAAGCACTATTAAAGTTTTAAATAAACTTGGGTATAAAGTTGTTACCCCTAACCAGCACTGCTGTGGTATTCCTCATCTTTCAAAAGGGCTTGCAAAAGATGCCAGAGGGCAGATTAAAAAGAATTTAAAAGAATGGGGTAACTTAATAGATAAAGTTGATTATATTGTTTCATCATGCTCCAGCTGCACATTATCTTTAACAAAAGAATGGCTTTATTACCAAAATGATGAAATAACTCAAAAAGTAAAAGATAAAACTATTTTTGTAATGGATTTAGTGGAAAAGCACATTAATGATATATCATTTACAGAAAATGATATGGCTCTTGCTTACCATATGCCTTGCCATAAAAGGCTTTTAAAAAATGCAAACAGCACAATGAATGTTTTAAAAGCACTGCCAGGTATAAGGGCAGAAAAATTAGATTCTGGCTGTTGTGGTATGGCAGGAAGCTGGGGTATGGCTGCTAAAAATTATGATTTATCTGTAAAAATAGGCTCTCAGATGATGGAAAAATTAAATAAAAGCAGTGCTCCAGTTGGGGTTACGGAATGCCCTACATGCACTATGCAAATGGAACATTTAGGAGATAAGGAAATAATTCATCCAATACAGGTGGTAGGTAAATGTATAGAATAACGGCTTTTATTTGCTGTATTTTGTTTTTTGCTGCAAATAGTTTTGCTCAAGATAACAGTAGTAAAACTGAAAATAAAGTTGCTTTAAAAAAGCCAGATGCATCTTTTAACGATGATTATATTGTAGGGTTAAAAGCATTTGAGGACGGGCTTAATGATATTGCTATTAAATGCTTTAATAACTACCTTGCCCATGAAAATAAATCTAAAAAAGCAGGTTTTGCCATATATCTGCTTTATCAGCTTTATATGGCAGAAGGTGATTTTAAAGCTGCCCAGTATAATTTAACTACACTTGCAACCTTTAATGATAGCAGGTTTAATAGGCAGCAAATGCTTAAAGACCAAATGTTTATAGAAACTAAATTAAGCTGTGCTGGAGCAAAAAATTTACTTTTATCTGCTAGAAAAAATGAATATTTAGAAGTATATGCAAAAAGCTCATGCCCAATAGATAAAGATGTTATAGGGCTTTTAAATAAAATGGATGTTTCAAGCGATGCTTTATATTCCATATTAGAAAGAGTGCAGGATAATAAAGAGCTGGTTTTCTCTACTTATGATAATTTAAAACCAGAAAAGAAAACACCAAAACTTATGAACTTTTTTGGTAAATATTTTTATGCTAATAATATGAAAAATGAGTTTATGGACTTATATAAAGTATATAAAGACAGCGACTTAACTTCCTTGTTGTTAGATGATATATGGAAACAAAAAGATTATAAAGCATATATAACTGCCTTTAATAAAGAAGTAAAAAAAGAATACAATATGCAAAAAACAGTGTATTGCAGAATGATAGAAGCTTCCAATAAAGAAGCATATAATTTTAACTGCGATTTAGTGGATAAATGCCTTGGTGTAAACAGCCCAGATTTTAATAAAACAAAACTGGCCTGCTATATGCGAAAAGAAGATAAAGAGAAAATATCCTGGTTTATAGGCACTCTTCCAAATATTGAAACAGTTAAATTGTGTGAATATGGAAAATATATTATAGGTAAAAGACTTTATGATATAAAATTTATTCATAAGTTTGAAAACTGTAATGATAAAGTTTCCATGTATGAATCACTTTTAAAATTTAAAGACTATAATGGCATAATAAAGCTTGGTGGCAGTGCCAATACTGAAATAGATGCAGCTTATATGGCAATTGCATATTATTATTTAGGTAATAACAACCAGTATAACAACTATCTTTCAAAAGTAAAAGATATAGATTTATCTGGTATGGTAAAAAGAACTATAAGTAAAGGAAGCTTATAATGTGGAAAGTAATTCTAGGGATTTTAATAATTGTGCTGGGTATTGCCTTTAGTGGCTATAAGTATTTTTCCGGGGAAGAAAATAAGCTTTATGAGCAGGCAAAACAGCTTGAATCAGAAGGTAAAATACATGAGGCACATGAAGTTATTTTAAAAGCTTTAGAATTAAACCCAACCAATAGAAAAGTAATAGCATATAAATCACAGCTTTTTTCTGTGGTAGATGGTGATAATAAATTAAAAAATGCAGTTTCATATAGAGATAGTGCCGTTCGTGCTATGGATAGGGGAGATTATGTGGATGCTGCTGAAAAACTGGATAAAGCAAACACTTTAATTGGGGAAATATTTCCATCTTCCCCAGCTTATGAAAAAGCAGGGGAGCTGCAGGCTCAAATAGTTAAAGATGTAGAACGCCTGCAAAGAGAATTACCAGAAAGATATTATAACCGTGCAAAAGAACTTGCAAATAATGGAGAGTATGAAAGAGCATATAATGCTTTATTAAATATCAAACAGCCTAATGCAAAAATTATTGGCTTAATGGACCAGCTGGCTTATCAAGTTGGTAATGATAAATATGAAGCCATTGAAAAAGACAGCAGCCCTACTGCATTTTTAATTAGAGATGCTATATACTGGTATGGGCTTATAAGCAGCAGCTCGCCAAACCAAACAGATGCAAAAATTAAAAC
>CAMEOC010000123.1 GCA_945929285.1 uncultured Mucispirillum sp. | reverse complement strand
GCAGCTGGCAAACCAGTTTCTATATGTGGCGAATTAGCAGGGGATTGCAGATATACTGCCATGTTAATTGGTATAGGCTACTGCAGTTTTAGCATGAACCCTCGTTCCTCATATATGGTGAGAAAAACCATATCATCATTTAGTGCTCAAGACTGCCAAAAACTTGTAAATATTTTATTAAGCATAGATACTGTGGAAGAAATAGAAGCATTAATAAGTGATTTTAATAATAAAGAAATATTAACAGATTAATAAAAAGTGTTTAAAAATATACAAAATTTTAGAAAATTACTTTATTCTTATTTGACAAAAACATATAATTTTGATAAAAAATAGTATTTACATAAGCAGGTGAGTATATGAAAAAGGTGATTATATCGTTAGTTATAATAGTTATCCTTGCCATTGGTTTTTTCGCAGGTTATAGATATTTATATAAAAAAGCAGACCAGGAATTTAAGCTTTTTGGTCAATTACAGGTAACTCAAGTGGATGTAGCATTTAAAGTGCCTGGCTCTATTTTCCACAGGTATTTTTCTGAAGGCATGCAGGTTTCTAAAGACCAGCTTTTAGCCGAGCTTAATAATGAAACATACTTAACTCAGCAAAAGTTAGCAATAGCCAATGAAGAAACAGCAAAATGGGGTCTAGAAGAATTAAAAGATAACCTAAAAAAAGCAGGCAGAAAAGATGAAAATCTTGTTAATAAAACTCAAGCTCAGCTTGATGCTGCTGCAGCTAATAGAGAGTTGGCAGATTATCAGCTTGCTTATACAAAACTAACATCACCTTTAAATGGTATAATTTTAGCAGTATATAAAGAAGAAGGGGAAGTGGTGCAGGCAGGCACACCTGTTTTTTCTATTGGGGATGTAAATAAGCTGTGGCTTAGGGCATATTTACCAGAAACAAAAATAGATAAAATTAAAATAGGGCAGAAAATGATTATAAAAGTAGACAGCCTGCCTAATGAAAAATTTGAAGGGAAAGTTACATATATTTCAGATACTGCAGAATTTACTCCAAAACAAATATACACATCAGAAGAACGAGTAAAACTTGTATATAGAGTAAAAATAGAGATTACAGACACCAAAGGTTTATTAAAACCAGGTATTCCAGCAGATGCATATATAGAGGAATAATACATGGTAAAATCAGAATTAATTATTTCTGAAAATATCTCAAAATCTTTTGGAGATAACCATGCTTTAGTAGATTTTTCTTTGCAGGTAAAGCAAGGGGAAATTTCTGGTATTGTAGGGCCTGATGGGGCAGGAAAAACTACAGCTATGCGTATTCTTTCCACTGTTTCTTATCCTAATAGTGGTGCGTTACATATAAACGGTGTTGATGCTTTAAAAGATTACCGCGGTGCAAGAAAAAGTATTGGGTATATGAGCCAAAAGTTTGGTTTATATACTGATATGAGTGTGGAAGAAAATATTAACTTCTTTGCAGATTTGCAGGGTGTGCCTTATAAAGAAATAGCAGATCGAAGGAAAATGCTTTTAACTGCCAGTGGAATGTACCAGTTTAGATCCCGTCTTGTAGGCAGGCTTTCAGGCGGTATGAAGCAAAAACTTGCTTTATGCTGTGCTTTAATACACGAACCAAAAGTTTTAATTTTAGATGAACCAACCAACGGGGTAGACCCTGTTTCCCGTCGTGAATTTTGGCAGATATTAAATAGATTTGCTTCTGATGGCACTGCTATTGTTTATGCCACAAGTTATCTTGATGAAGCTGAAAGGTGCAATACCATAAACCTTATGAATAAAGGTAAGATTATAGCTTCAGGCACACTGGAACATTTACAGTCCCTTCCTAATATAGATATTATTGAAGTAAAAGGCGAAAAAGTTAGAAATATAATATCTAGTATTCCTAGTGATTATGGAAAAATATGGTCTTTTGGTTCTTCCCTTCATATCCATGTTGCAAAAGGCAGGGTGGATATAAATAATTTAAAATCTATGCTTAATAATAAATATGATATATCAATTATAACCCCTACTTTGGAAGATATTTTTACATATTTAACATATACAGGTGAAAATCATGAGTAATATTGCCGTATCTGTTAAAAATTTAACGAAAGTATTTGGTGATTTTACAGCAGTTTCCAATGTTTCTTTTGATGTGGAAAAGGGTGAAATATTTGGGTTTTTAGGTGCTAATGGTGCTGGTAAATCTACCACCATAAGAATGCTTTGCGGAATACTGCCCCCAACTTCAGGCACTGGGATAATAGCAGGCTATGATGTATTAAAAAATCCTGGTATGGTTAGGCAAAATATTGGGTATATGAGCCAAAAGTTTTCTTTATATGATGAGCTTACAGTTTATGAAAATATGAAGTTTTTTGCAAAGCTGTATAGTATTGAAGGAAAAGATATAGATAAAGCCCTTTTTGAAGCTGTGGAACTTGTTAATTTAAAGGGGTATGAAATGGAAAAGACAAAAAGTTTATCTGCTGGTATTAAGCAAAGGCTTTCTTTAGCTTGTGCTATAATCCATAAACCTCAAATTATATTTTTAGATGAGCCAACTTCTGGAGTAGACCCAGTTTCCAGGCGAAACTTTTGGGATTTAATATATATGTTTGCTGCTAAAAAAGTTACTATATTTGTAACAACTCACTATATGGATGAGGCAGAATACTGCGATAGAATAGCTATGATAAGCTCCGGCACATTAAAGGAAATAGGAACACCTGAAGAACTTAAAACTTCTAAAATGATATGGAATGTTTATAAAATAAAAGGTGTTGGGCTTTATGATGTGGCTCAAGTTATTTTACGTATGGAAAATGTTTTTGATGTGGGGTTGCTTTCTGATTCTATTAGAATATTATCAACAGACTTAACCCCTGAAGATATTATGAAGTTTTTAAGTAAAAATGGCTATAATGGCTATATTGTAGAAAAAGCAGAAGCCGTATTAGAAGATGTTTTTGTAAGCTATGCCGGAGGGCAAAATAGATGAATATAAGGCGTGTTAAAGCTATAAGCTATAAAGAGTTTATTCATTTATTTAGAGATATTAGAAGCCTTATGGTTATAATATTAGTGCCTGTAATTTTACTGTTTTTATTTGGGTATGCTTTAAAACTTGATGTGGAAAATGTTTCTGTTGGAGTGCTTGATTTTAGCAGCAGCCAAACAAGTAAAGAATATATTTCTTATTTTGAATCAAATAATGCTTTTGATTTTAATTATTATGTAGATAATTATAAAGATGCAGAATATCTTTTAGATACTAATAAAATAAAAATGATTATAGTGCTGCCTGCTTCTTTTGAAGAAGATTTATTAAATAAATTAAATACAAAAGTGCAGATAATCATAGACGGCAGTGATATAACAACAGCATCATCTATTATAAATTATGCAGCAGGAATATCTGCAGATTATAATAAAGTGTTTATAGAAAATATAGTAAGAAACAGTGGTGTAAATATTTCCTATGGTGTTGCTGTGCCAGAAATAAGATACTGGTTTAATGAAGATATGCGAAGTGTAAACTACCTCTTTCCTGGGCTTGTGGCAATTATTATGTCTGTTGTTGCAGGCTTTTTAACTTCCCTTACCATATCAAGAGAGTGGGAAACAGGCACAATGGAACAGCTTATTCCAACCCCTGTAACAGAAGGGGAAGTTATAACAGGCAAACTGCTTACATATTTTTTAATAGGCTTAATAGATGTAATAATTTATATTTTAATTGGAGAATTTGTATTTCATGTGCCATTAAAAGGTAATACATTGCTTGTTTTTTTATTTGCTACCATATTTTTAATGTGTATGCTTTCTTTTGGTATATTTGTAAGCATTGTAATGAAAAGTCAGCTTGCTTCAAGCCAGGTTACTACAACTACCACTATGCTTCCAGCATTTTTATTATCTGGCTTTGTATTTGATATTAATAATATGCCTATTATTATTCAGTGGATTACATATCTTTTTCCAGCAAGGTATTTTGTAGATATTTTAAGAGGCCTTTATTTAAAAGGGGTTGGTATAGAATATTTATACTTAAATGCAGGTTTTTTAATCTTTTATTCTGTAATACTGCTTGTTTTATGCAGGCTTTTATTTAAGTTGAGAGCATAAATTATGAAAAATGTAATAAATCGTATAATGGCAATGCTTTATAAAGAGTTTATTTATTTAATACGGGATAAAAAAATGCGTATTATCATTATAGCTGTGCCTATAATACAAGCGGTGTTATTAGGTTATGCTGTAAATATGGATTTAAAGCATGTAAGAACTGCTGTTGTAGATATGGATAATACAGAAGAAAGCAGTAATTTTATAAGCCACTTTTTTTCTGGTAATATTTTTACTTATGAAAAAGTAGATAATATGCAGCAGGCAGAAAATCTAGTATTAGACGGTAAAGCATTGATGATTATAAGCATACCTGCTGGTTTTGAAGAAAAACTAGCAGGCAATAAAATGTCTAAAGTGCAGGTTATTTTAGATGCCACAAACTCTGTAAATGCTGGTATGGCTTCAGGTTATATTGTGGAAGTTATGAAATTATATAATGCTAATTATACTGCACTAAAAACAGGGGTAAAAGCGAGCATTGGGGTAGATACAGAGTATAGAACATGGTTTAATGATGATTTTGAAAGTAAAAATTTCTTTGTGCCTTCTATGCTTGCTATGCTTTTAATTATTGTAACAGTTATGCTTTCAGGTATGGCAATAGTGCAGGAAAAAGAATCAGGCACGTTAGAACAGCTAACGGTAAGCCCCATAACAGCCTGGGAG
>CAMEOC010000122.1 GCA_945929285.1 uncultured Mucispirillum sp. | reverse complement strand
CACCAGTAATCATGTTTTTAACGTAGTCGGCGTGACCTGGGCAGTCTACGTGTGCATAGTGACGAGTGTCAGATTCATATTCAACGTGGCTTGTAGCAATAGTAATACCGCGTTCTCTTTCTTCTGGCGCTTTGTCAATATTTGCATAGTCAACAAACGCTGCTAAACCTTTTTGAGATAATACGTTTGTTAAAGCTGCTGTTAAAGTAGTTTTACCGTGGTCAACGTGACCGATAGTACCAACGTTTACGTGTGGTTTTGTTCTTTCAAATTTTTGTTTTGCCATGATTTATTCCTCCAAAATCTTATTAATTTCTAGATTTAATTATTTCTTCTGCAATATTTGCAGGTACTTCTTCATAATGGTCAAACTGCATAGTATAAGTTGCTCTACCTTGAGTAGTAGATCGAAGCTCTGTTGAGTAACCAAACATTTGTTTTAATGGAACCATTGCATTGATTACTTGTGCATTGCCTTGAACATTCATACCTTCAATTCTACCGCGTCTTGAGTTTAAATCACCCATAACATCGCCCATGTATTCATCTGGAGTAACAACTTCCACTTTCATAATAGGCTCTAATAATACAGGTGAAGCTTGTTTCAGACCGTCTTTAAATGCCATAGAAGCAGCTATTTTAAATGCCATCTCGTTGGAGTCTACTTCGTGGAAAGAACCGTCAAATACAGTTACTTTAAAGTCCACAACAGGGTATCCTGCAACAATACCATTTTCCATAGCTTCTGCAACACCTTTTTCAATAGCAGGGATATATTCTTTAGGAATAGCACCACCTACAATTTTGTTTTCAAACTCAAAGCCTTTACCAGCTTCAAGCGGTGTCATTTCTAACCAGCAGTGGCCATAGTTACCTTTACCACCAGACTGTTTAATGTATTTACCTTCTGTTTTAACAGTTTTACGGAATGTTTCGCGGTAAGCAACTTGTGGGTTACCAATGTTTGCTTCCACTTTAAATTCTCTTTTTAAACGGTCAACAATGATTTCAAGGTGAAGTTCACCCATACCAGAAATAACTGTTTGGCCAGTTTCTTCATCAACACTAACTCTGAAAGATGGGTCTTCAGAAGCAAGTTTACCTAATGCAACAGAAAGTTTATCTTGGTCTGCTTTTGTTTTTGGTTCAATAGCAATAGATATAACTGGCTCTGGAAATTCCATAGCTTCTAATATAATTGGGCTTTTTTCATCACAAAGAGTGTCCCCTGTTGTAGTGAATTTAAGACCAACTGTTGCACAAATATCACCAGCCCTAATCTCTTTAATTTCTTCTCTTTTATTAGAGTGCATTTTTAAGAGACGGCCTATGCGTTCTTTTTTATCTTTAGTAGAGTTTAAAACATAGTTACCTGCTTCAAACACACCAGAATAAACCCTAAAGTATGCAAGCTGGCCCATGTATGGGTCTGTCATGATTTTAAATGCTAATGCAGCAAATGGTTCATCATCACTTGCAGGGCGAGTTTCTTCTGCATTTGTTTCTGGGTTAATACCAGTAATTGCAGGAATATCAAGTGGAGAAGGAAGAAATTCAACAACTGCATCTAAAAGTTTTTGAATACCTTTATATTTAAAAGCAGTACCGCATAATACAGGGTTAAACTGTAATGCACAAGTACCTTTTCTAAGAGCAGCTTTAATTTCGTCGTTAGTGATTTCGCCACCTTCTAAATATCTTTCCATAAGGGCTTCATCAGCTTCCACAGCTGTTTCAATCATTTTAGCACGAAATTCTTCTGCTTTATCTTTTAAATCAGCAGGGATTTCTACTTCTTTATATTTCATACCAAAGTCGCCTTCAACATCCCAAATGTAGCCTTTCATTTCTATTAAATCAACTACGCCTTGGAATTTATCTTCAGCACCTATTGGGATTTGAATAGCAACTGGAGTAGCACCAAGTCTGTCATTCATCATATCAAGAACGCGGTAGAAGTTTGCACCTGTTCTATCCATTTTGTTTACGAATGCAACTCTTGGAACTTTATATTTATCTGCTTGTCTCCAAACTGTTTCAGACTGAGGCTGAACACCTGCAACGGCACAGAATACACCAACTGCACCATCTAATACTTTTAATGAGCGTTCAACTTCAATAGTAAAGTCCACGTGTCCTGGAGTATCGATAATGTTAATAACATAATCTTTCCAAAAGCATTGAGTAGTAGCAGAAGTAATAGTAATACCTCTTTCTCTTTCCTGCTCCATCCAGTCCATAGTAGCTGCGCCGTCATGAACTTCGCCTATTTTATAGTTAACACCAGTGTAGTATAATATACGTTCTGTAGTAGTAGTTTTACCAGCATCAATGTGAGCCATGATACCGATGTTTCTTTGTAAATCTAATGATTTTGCTCTTGCCACAGGAAACTCCTATATTACCATTTAAAATGTGCGAAAGCTCTGTTTGCTTCTGCCATTTTGTGTGTATCTTCTCTTTTCTTAATAGATGCACCTTTGTTTGAAGCAGCATCCATTAATTCACCAGCAAGACGCTCTATCATAGTTCTTTCTTTTCTAGAACGAGATGCTGTAACAATCCATTTAATTGAAAGAGCCTGGCGTCTAGCAGGTCTTACTTCTGTTGGCACTTGGTATGTAGCACCACCAACTCTGCGAGATTTAACTTCTAAAACAGGTTTTACATTTTCAATAGCTTTTTTGAAAACATCAATACCTTCTTCGCCGCCTCTTTCTTTAATTAAGTCTAATGTTTTGTAAAAAATGCCTTCAGCAACTGATTTTTTACCAGAATACATTAAACTGTTGATAAATTTTGTAACAAGTGTATCCTTATAAATAGGATCTGGTAACACTTCGCGTTTTTTAGTTCCTCTTCTGCGTGCCATTTATATTCCTCTCTTATTTAGGCCTTTTAGCACCGTATTTAGAACGGCTTTTTTTCCTGTTTGCAACGCCTGCAGTATCTAATGCGCCACGAACAACTTTGTAACGAACACCCGGTAAGTCTCTTACCCTTCCACCACGAACAAGCACAACTGAGTGCTCTTGAAGGTTGTGGCCAATACCAGGGATATAAGCTGTTACCTCAATACCATTTGTTAAACGAACCCTTGCAACTTTTCTTAAAGCTGAGTTTGGTTTTTTAGGTGTTGTAGTATAAACACGAACACACACACCACGCCTTTGTGGGTTTGCTTGTAATGCCGGAGATTTAGTCTTTTTAACCATTTCCATACGACCAAATCTAACTAACTGATTAAGTGTCGGCAAATTACACCTCCAATAAAATTATGGTTTTTCACCACGATATATTATTTATTAAAATTTTTCTGCCCCGTTAAAAGCAATTTTAATTTTCTTATATATTAATAACTTAGCTTGTCGGAAACTCCCCTTTATATGGATGCTAAAAGGAAATAGCCACGGTTTGTTTCCATCATTAGTGGCAAATACTATATCATATCAAATAAAAAAGCAAGTATTTTTTTTTAATATTCTTATTTTTTTTACTGGTTTTATCTTATGGTTATTCTCGTTTAAATTTTTTTATAAATTTTTAAAAATTTCCACTTTACTTTTTTCTTAATTTAATGATATTGAAAATCATAATCAATATTGAATTGATTTTATTTTAAAAAAAGGAGTTTTTTATGGAAGAACAAATTCAAGTAAACAGAATTCCTTTAATAGGCGATAAAGCACCAGAATTTAAAGCAGTTACTACTCAAGGGGAGATTAACTTTCCTGCAGATTTTAATGGCAAATGGGTTATTTTATTTTCTCACCCGGCAGATTTTACCCCAGTTTGCACCACAGAGTTTATGACTTTTGCTTCAATGATGGAAGATTTTGAAAAGTTAAATGTTCAGCTTGTGGGCTTATCTGTTGATTCTTTATATGCTCATATTGCCTGGCTTAGAAAGATACAGGAACTTGAATGGAAAGGACTTAAAAATATTAATGTAACTTTTCCACTGGTGGAAGATATTAAAATGGAAGTTGCTAAAAAATATGGTATGATTCAGCCAAACCAGTCTAATACTCAAGCTGTTCGTGCTGTATTTATTATAGACCCAAAAGGTATTATCCGCACAATTTTATATTACCCTCTTTCAACAGGCAGAAATTTTGATGAAATAAAAAGAATTGTTTTAGCACTGCAGAAAACAGATAAAGATAACTGTGCCACTCCTGCAGACTGGCGACCAGGGGATGATGTAATTATACCACCAGCTGGCAGCTGCGGCACTGCTAAAGACCGTATGGAAAGTAAAGATGACAGCATGTACTGCCTTGACTGGTTTATGTGTTTTAAAAAAGAAAAATAATTAATCTATGCCCACTATTATTTATATAGTGGGCTTTTTAAATGTTATGTAATATAAAATGTATTCTATATTTTTTTCATATTAGCATCTTCTAATATTTGAGAAGCAATAGCATCTACATTATTTGTAATATTATTAGTATTTTCAACTATCTCCATATTAGACTGCACCACTTTTTCATGCTCTTTAACATTTGTAACAATAAGGTTTATACTGTCTATTTGCTGTTTATTGCCTCATCCATACTTTCAATACTTTCTGTTAATGCGTATATACTTGTTTCTATTTCAGAAAGGGAATGTGATGTTCTATCTGCCAGTTTAGAAACTTCCTGGGCAACAACAGCAAAGCCTCTGCCTGCATCTCCTGCTCTTGCTGCTTCAATGGAGGCATTAAGAGCAAGCAGGCTTATCTGCTCTGCTATTTCCCTGATTATATATTATCTCTTTAATATATTCTGTCATTTTCTCATCAT
>CAMEOC010000121.1 GCA_945929285.1 uncultured Mucispirillum sp. | reverse complement strand
ATAAAAGATATGAAATGTGATGATGTATATGTGGAATTTGCCGCAGAACTTTTAAGAGATTATTCATCAGAGCTTGCAACTTTTAAATATGATGATATACTAAAAGGTATGAGCATAGAACGAGATACATTTGACTATCTACTTGCTCTTATTAAGAAAACAGACCCTCGCCCTGGGCTTAATTTTACAGGGGGAGATACAAAATTTGTTACACCAGATGTTTTTATAGTGCCAAATGAAGAAAATTTTGATATAATAGTAAATGAAAAAGGCATACCTAATATTCGCCTAAACACCTACTATACAAAGATGCTCCAAGGTGCTTCTTTAGATAGTGAAGCAAAGGCATATATTAAAGACAAAGTAAAAAATGCCGTATGGGTGATTGAAAGCTTACAAAAAAGGCAGAAAGCTATTTATAAGGTAGTAAGAGCCATTGCTGATTACCAGGGTGATTTTTTACAAAATGGAATAAACAGCTTAAAACCTTTAAAATTAAAAGATATTGCAGAGGCAACAGGGCTTCATGAATCTACTGTAAGCCGTGTTACTTCTGGCAAATATGCTATGACAAAACATGGCTTAATAGAACTTAAATCATTTTTCTCTAAAAGTTTGGAAAGTGAAAGCGGTGATATGTCTATTGGAGTAATTAAACAAAAAATCAAAGAACTTATTGATAATGAAGACAAAGAAACTTGCTTATCAGACCAGCGGATAGTAGAAATAATGGAAGAAAAAGGAATAAAAATTGCTAGGCGAACAGTTGCGAAGTATAGAGATGAAATGAATATACCAACAATGTCGCAAAGAAGAAGGCTAAGGAGGTAATATTATGAATATTACAGTGAACGCAAAACACACAACATTAACAGATGCTATTAAGGATTATTCTGAAAAGAAAATTCAAAAAATAGCAAAATATTTTGATGACCATATGGATGTGCATGTTAACTTAAATGTGGAAAAAAATATGCATATAGCTGAAATATTTGTTAATGTAAAAGGTATGTTTTTAAAAGGTATAGAAAGGTCTGAAGATATGTATGCTTCTATAGATATGGCTATGGATAAAATAGAAAGACAAGTTGTTAAATATAAAGAAAAACTCCAAAGCCGTAAAGGTGCTGAAGGCAGAGCATCTATGGATGACTTAAAACTTAATGTATATGACTATGATGAAGAAAGTGCCATAGATGAGCCAAAAATAGTTATTACAAAAAGCCTGCCAGCAAAACCTATGGATATTGAAGAAGCTATTATGCAAATGGACTTAATGAACAAAAACTTTTTCGTTTTCCGCAATGCAGAAAATTCTGAAATAAATGTGGTTTACAAAAGAGATGACGGTAAAGTAGGTTTAATTGAATCATAATATTATAAAATACCTATCCTTTATATTACTTTAGGATAGGTATTTTTTTAAGGATAAGTTTATGAATAACCTTTCTATTGTTATCATCACAGGACTTTCTGGTGCTGGCAAGTCCCATGCAGCAAAAGTATTTGAAGATTTAGGCTACTACACCATAGATAATATGCCCCTGCCTATTTTAGATAAGGTAATTGAGCTTTTTTATAATATAGATAACGGTATAACAAAAGTAGCTTTTGTAATAGATGCAAGAGCAAAAGATATAAACCTTGTTTTTCAATTTATTAAGCTTCTTCGTGAAAAATATAATGCAACTTCCATATTTATGGATGCTTCTTTTGAAACTCTTGTTAAAAGATATAAGGAAACAAGAAGAAAACACCCACTGGGAAGTGACTTACAGGAATCTATAAAAAAAGAAATATCTTTAATGGAAAATGTAAAAGGTATTTCTGATATTGTTTTAAAAACAGATAATAAAAATATTCATGATTTAACACGGGAAATAATAGAAATATTTAATCACCATAAAAATGATTTTACTCTTATGCTGCAGTCTTTTGGGTTTAAAAATGGTGTTCCACATGATGCTGATATGGTAATGGATGTACGCTTTATGCGTAACCCTCATTTTGATGACGGTTTAAGAACTATGACAGGCTTAAATGAGGAAGTGCAGCAGTATGTTATGCAGGATGAAAACTATACTGGTTTTATTACAAAATTAAAAGATATGGCTTTATTTTTACTGCCATTATATATTAGAGAAGGCAAAAAGTATTTTAATATTTCCATAGGCTGCACAGGCGGTAAACACCGCTCTGTTACTGTTGTGGAAAATATAGCAAAAATTCTTATGGAAGAAAATATAAAAGATATTATAATAAAACACAGGGATATAGATAAATAACTATAAAAGGATAGGACAATGGTTATAGTAATACTTACACATGGTATGTTTGGAGAAGAATTACTTCGCTCTGCTGAAATGATTATAGGCAGGCAGGATAAGGTGGAGGTTATCTCCATAAACAGCGGTGAATTAATGGATGATGTTTCTTTGAAAATGGAAGAAATATTATCTAAATATAAAAACGAAAGCTGTCTTGTATATACAGATATGTTTGGTGGAAGCCCTTCAAATATATCTATGGCTTACCTTTCTAAAGATAGTGTGGAAGTGGTTTCTGGTGTTAATCTTCCTATGCTTATAAAAGCATTTACTATGCGTATGGATAGTGAAAATAGTTTATCTCAAATAGCAAAAGATTCAGCAGAAGCAGGTAAAGTAAGTATAAAAGTAGCAGGGGAATTGCTTAATAAATAATGAAAAATATTATTTACAGAGTAGATGATAGGTTTATTCATGGCCAGGTATTAGAAGGCTGGGTAAACTATCTTAAAATTTCAAATGTGATAATTGTAAATGATTTATTGGCAGAAGACAGTGTTCGTGCGTCTATTTATGCAAGCACACTGCCTGCAAATACAAAATTTTCAGTTTATTCTATAAATGATTTTTGCAGTAAAAAGCCATATACTAAATATAAAAAGAAATATACTTTAATATTAATAGGCTCTATAAATGATTTACTGCAGATAAAAGATACTTTTTCAGAAAATATATATTTTAATGTGGGGTGTATATCAGACAGCTCTCAAGAAGTTTGTATAAACGACAGTGTATTTTTATCTTTAAATGATTTTCAAAAACTGCAAAACCTTTCAGAGTTGTATGATATATATTTCCATAAAGTTCCTTGGGAAAAACCAGTTATTTTTTCAAACCATAATAGAGAATAGGGTGTTTTATGGCAGAAATAACCATACCACAAATTATTTTCCTTTTTCTATTTTCCGGGTTTATATCAGTTGACAGGCTGGCAGGGTTAAATATAATGCTTTCCCGTCCAATAATAATTTCAGGTATAATAGGTTTTGTTTTTGGGGATATTTATTCTGCATTAATGATGGGCTTAATATTTGAATTTATTGGTATGCTTGAGGTTCCAGTTGGCACAACTATTACCCATGATGATACTTTTGGTGGCTATGCTTCATCACTTGCAATAATTTTTGGTGTAGTAAACCTTGATGCTATTAATATTTTAGCGGCTATTTTAATAACATCTCTTTTAATGTACCCTGTAACATATTCTGATAGAGTTTTTAGAAATATAAACCGTCATTTAGTGAAAAAAAGTATATATAATAATGAAAATAATAATGAAAAAAAATTAATAACATTAGGTATTATACTTTCTTTTTTCCGTGGTGTTTTAGTTTATAATATTGGTTTTTTCTTTTTATATGTATTAATGGAATATTTTAGCCTTATAGAGCTTGATATTGCAAATATTTATGACCCAATTTTAGCATTAACATTAATTGCCACTTTTATGGGAGGCTATCTTTTAAGGTTTTTAATAATAAACAGGTTCCATAAAATTCTTCTTTTAGGTTTGGGGCTTTTAATAGGGTGGTTTTTATAATGAAACACTTAGTAATATTTCCCACACTACTTAAAAGTTTATTTTACCAGGGCAACTGGAATATAACCAATATGCAGGGCACAGGCTTTAGGTGGCTTGTAAAAGATTTTTTTAAGCATAATCAAACAGAGCTGCCATCAGATTTTGATTTATCACCAGTATATTATTTTAATACAAACCCATATCTTGTAACTTTTATTTTAGGGCTTTTATTGAAAGAAACACAAATGCGAGGCAAAATAGGTGATTATGATAAAATATATGCTTCTGCTTTAGCAGCCCTTGGAGATACTTTTTTTTGGCATGCTTTGCGTCCTTTTGCTTTTTTTATATCTTTATGGGCCATACTTATAAACCCTGTGTTTTTAGTAATATCTTATTTTGTAATATTTAATATATTTAATGTTGTTTTTAGAATATTAGGTTTTTATTATGGTTATACCTTTGGTGTAAATGTAATGCAGCTTTTTAATAAAATTAAGTTTAATAAGTGGAGCAAGATATATGACGGTATAACTACTTTAATGGCAGGTATTGTTATTGCTTATGTAATAAAATACCAGTATGTAACAGATTCTATACATGTAATAAAATCAATACTGCTTTTTATTGTAGGTGTAATAATATCTAAATGGGTGAGAGGTCCACTGGAGCTAATTATAGTTACTACAATTTTAGCAGTTTTAATATTGTTTGGAGTGTGAGATGAGCAGTGTAATACGCTTAAAGGTTACAAATGGTGATGGAATTCACGCTAGAACTGCCGCTATGCTTATAAATGTGGTAAATAAGTATAAGGTGCAGGCAGATATAAAATATAAAGATGAAAAGGTAAACTTAAAACATTTAATAGATGTAATAGCATTATCCATAAATTTTGGTTCTGAAGTAGAAATTATTATAGATGGTGATGAGGCTTCTTTATG
>CAMEOC010000120.1 GCA_945929285.1 uncultured Mucispirillum sp. | reverse complement strand
TTTAGCTATTCAGTGGTTTTAGGCCTTGCATTACACGGGCTTGTGTATTAAAGGTAATATGAAAAAAGCAGTAGTTTTATTATTTTGTGTTTTATGCTTTTCTGCCTGTGCTTCAAAAAATAACATAAGTAGAAATGATTGTGTTGTTTCTTCCATGCAGATAGTTGAAGATAATAGAAATATAAAAATAGATTTTATAGATAACGGCTGTAAATATTCCTATAAACAGCTGGAAAATAAAGTATGGCAGATAAAGGTTTATAACGGCACATTTGCTTTATTTACCCCCAATGCAGAAAACGGCATAAAAAAAGATGTGCCGGTTATTAAAAAAAATAATAAAGAAGTAATACTTTATTTTGCAGAAAATGGCTATATTAGCCAAAAAAATAATAATTCATTTATATATAACCAAAAAGAATATAAGAAAAATATACCTTCTGCTAAAGCATCTTATATAGAAAATATTATATGCAGTAATAAAAAAGTGGAAATACAGGGCAACGGTGCTTTTAGAGCAAATTACGGTATGCTTTTAAACGGTCATAAATATGTGGATGTATTTGATGTAATATTAAAAAGCAATTATATCCACAGCACAAACTGCAAAAATATTAAAAAACCTGTTATGCTTTTATACCCTAAAAGAATAAGGTATTTTATTGATAATATAAATGGTGATGTTTTTATAAATAACAGCGAAAAAGGTGTAATATTATCTCTTAATGAAAAGCTGGATAACCCATTGATTACTGCTATTTTAGAAGAAAAAACTTTAATAAAGCAAAAAATAATATTTGAAACCACATCAAATATAAATGTATTATCAGTAAATTCTACCCCAGGTTATACAACCATTATATTAAAGGGCAGGTATAATATAATACCAAAGGCTTTAGGAAAATCAAAATTAAAGGGAAATATTTTTAAAAATATTGAAATAAATAAAAAATCTACTGTTACAGAAATAAAGCTTTATAATAAATCTACCATTTCAAAAAATTATATTTCAGTGGACAGGGTGGATAATAAGCTTATAATCTATGCAGTAAAATCATAAAGGTGTATTATGAAATTTTTTATAATAGCAGGGGAAGCTTCAGGAGATGTGCATGGGGCAAATTTAGCTAAAGAACTTTTAAAGCTATACCCTGAAGCTTCATTATACGGCACAGGTGGCATAAATTTAAAATCTCTTGGGCAAAAGCAGTATTTTACAGATAGAGATATGGCAATTATTGGCTTTATGGAAGTTTTTAAAAAACTCCCCTTTATATTTAAAATGTTTTCCACCATTGAAAAAGCCATTGTGGAAGAAAAACCAGATGCTGTTATATTAATAGATTACCCAGGCTTTAATCTTCGCCTTGCAAAAAAGCTGAAAAAATATAATATACCTGTAATATATTTTGTGGCACCTCAGTTTTGGGTGTGGCATTATTCAAGAATATTTACCTTAAAAAACTACTGTAATATGGTTATTTCCATATTCCCATTTGAAATGCCATATTTTGAAAAAGAAGGTGTAAATGCTTATTATATTGGCAACCCTATAATAGATAATTTTAAATTTAGGTTTGAAAATAAGGAAGAATTTTTAAATGAAACTTCTTTTAAAGGTGATAGGAAAATTATAGGCATACTTCCTGGCAGTAGAAAAAAAGAAATAAAACTTTTAATGCCTGCTTTTATAGATGCAGCTTTAGAGTATGACAATGTAGATTTTGTGATAAGCAAGGCAGATAATATAGATAAAGATTTTTTAATGAGCTATGTTTTAGATAAATCAAATATTAAAGTATTGGAAAAAGCCCAGTATGATATTATGAAATACAGCGATTTTATTTGGGCTTGTTCCGGCACTGTAACACTGGAAACTGCAGTTATGGAAAGGCCTATGATAATTGCATATTCTGCTTCAAAAATAAATGTATTTTTGGCAAAAAAACTATCTAACCTTAGAACTATTGGGCTTCCAAATATTATGGCAGGTTATGAATTTTTACCGGAAGTCCATTGTATTGGAGAAGGCAGTGCTAAAAAAGAAATGATAATAAATGCTTATAATAAAGCACTGGAAAATATAGATAATATAAAAAGTGAGCTTGCAAAAATTTCCCAGCAGTTTTTAGGAAAAACTCCTTCAAAAACAGCAGCAGAGCTTATATGTAACTTACTGGAGAAAAAATAGTGATAAATAAAATATTTAAAATATTATTAATATTACCTGTTATGTTTTTAATTTCTTCCTGTGGGGAAAACTAAAAGATGAATATATAGGGTGTAATATATCACTTAATGATGTTTTATTATACCATGACGGCAAAAAATCTGAGCCTTATTATATTTCAAAAGCTGTAATATGCAAAGGGCAGGCAAGCGTGCATTTAGAATTTACAGGGGAAAATAAAGAATATTTTCTAAATAAATAATGGCACTTCTTTAAAAGCAGAGTTAAATGATAGTAAAGAAAATGCAAATTATATTGATTTATCATTTTCTTTAACAGAAGAAGCTTTAAAGTTACCAGCACCTTATACCATAAGCAACTTTAAATTTATAGTGCATAATAAAACATTAAATAAAACATACAGCGAAACATATATTATTAGGTCTATAAAAGATAACCCGTATTAAAATTTAATAATATCAACTAGTAATCTAATAAAATTATTTGCTTATCCTAAAAAAATAATATATAATAGGTATGAATAAATTATATAAAAGGTAATAATGATAGATTTAGATAGATTAGGTATTGAAAAAGGTTCTCGTGTAATAGTTGCCATGTCTGGTGGGGTAGATAGTTCTGTTACTGCCCTAATGGCAAAACTTTCAGGGCTAACACCCATAGGCATTACACTGCAGATGTTTGATAATGAAAATGATTTTTATACTGATGCTAAAAACATAGCACAAGATTTAGATATAGAATGGCACCTAGCAGACTATACAGAATCTTTCGTGCCAGATATTATAGGCTATTTCATAAGGGAATATAAAATGGGCAGAACACCAAACCCATGTGCCAAATGTAATAAAATAGCAAAAACAAGATATTTGTTTGACCAAATGCAGCGACATAACTGCAAATATATATTAACTGGCCACTATGCAAAAACAAAACTAATAGGGGAGCAGTACCACATACAAAAAGCACAGTTTCCAGAAAAGGACCAGTCATATTACTTATCTATGATAGAGCCTTTTCATGTAAACCTGCTAAAATTCCCTTTAGGTGATATGCAAAAGCCAGAAATAAGGGAAATAGCTGCAAAACACAACTTAAAAGTGGCAGAAAAAAAAGACTCTCAAGAAGCATGTTTTCTGCAGGATAATGATTACCGGGAGTTTTTAAAACCATACATAAAAAACCCACGCAAAGGAAATTTCATATTAAATGGAAAAGTGCTGGGGGAAAATAAAGGCATTCATAACTACACACCAGGCCAAAGGCGAGGCCTTGATATTAGCCATAAAGAGCCTTTATATGTAAAGTCCATAGATTCTAAAACAGGCGATGTTTTTCTTGGTGTTAAAAAGGAAGTGTTTTTTAAAGGGGTTGCTTTAAAAGACTGCCAGTTTTACCCAGATACACCTTATATGGCTCATGTTACAGCTAAATTAAGGTATAGAATGAAAGATGAGCCATGCCTTTTGGAAAGGCTTGTGGATAACAGAGCAAAACTTTTGTTTAATGATTACCAGTTTGCACCAGCTGCCGGGCAAACAGCAGCCATATATAATGGTGATGTGGTTATTGGCAGCGGTGTAATAGATTATACTTTTTAATTTTTTGGAGGATAAATGCCGTCTTTTGATACTGTAAGCGAAGTAAATATGCAGGAAATGGATAATGCCTGCAACAATTTAAAAAAAGAATTAAATACTCGTTTTGATTTTAAAGGCTCAAATACTGAAATAGAGCTTAATAAAAAAGATAAAGTTATAAAAATACTTACATCAGATGAAATGAAAATAGAAATGCTTAGGGAAATGCTAATATCTGCAGTTACTAAAAGAAATGTGGATTCTAGATGTTTAGAATTTTCAGAAGTGGAAAAAGCAGGCGGGGCTATGCTTAAAAGGGAAGTGAAAATCAAAGAAGGTATTGATAAAGATACGGCTAAAAAAATCACTTCTGCTATTAAAGAAAGCAAACTAAAAGTGCAGGCTTCTATTATGGATGATAAAGTTAGGGTGCAGGGCAAAAAAATAGATGATTTACAGGCTGTTATTCAGCTTTTAAAAGGTCTTGATTTACCACTGCCACTGCAGTTTATAAATATGAAAAGTTAAAAAAAAGGGTAACTTATGGTATTTTATTTTTCAGGCTCAGGAAATAGTTATTATGTAGCAAGTATGATATCTGAAAACTTAAACACCCCCTTAATCTCCATGGCAGATGCTCTTAAAAAAAGGGAGATGAATTTCGATGCCAGGGAAGATAATGTTTTTCCGCCGCCAGTGGGCATGGTCAGGGAAAAAAGTCCGGGACGCATGGCGGCGGCATCCAGACAGCGCTGGAGCATGAATGCGCGCGCCCGCTGAATAGCAATGCGCCGCTCGTCACTTCCGCAGGGGGCATTGCTGCCCTGCGCCAGCTCCTGCTCGTGTACGGGAATATCAGGAAGAAATTGATGTGCGGCAAGATACCGAAGCAGCTTTTGCTCCAGAGACTCGATGTCCGGGCATTTGGGACGCAGATTATACTTGTGCGGAGAACAGAAGTGCTCCGTATCCAGAAAGTCAGCATCCACGAGGCAGGAATAGAGCATGCGCAGGAGGAAGGCGGCGGCAAAGGGAGTG
>CAMEOC010000119.1 GCA_945929285.1 uncultured Mucispirillum sp. | reverse complement strand
TTAGTGTTTTTTCTTCTTTTAAATCATTTATAAGCAGGTTTATTTTATTTAAAAAAGCATAGGTGGGATCCATATTATATGTGGTAAAAACAAGGCCTGAAGCCTTATCTACCAAATAATATACCTGCTCTGTATCTTTTATTTCACTATCAAACCATATTTTTTTTAGCTGATTAATAGGCAGTATTGTTCCAACTAATATTGGCCTTTCTTCTATCATAAACTTTTTATAGATGATGAAAAAATATTCACCGTCTTCGCCACTGAAAAGGGGAAGATAACCTATTTGGTCTATGGTGCTGCCAATTAATTCATTAAAACATTTTTCTTCAATATATGATTTAATAACATTATCTTTTAATTTATTGGAAGTATATACAGTTTCTGCATCTAATATAAAAGAACATAAGTCATTTATTTTAAGCTGAAATACGGCTTCTTTATTAAAATTATCTATCCAGTCCTTAATGCCAGATTTATTATCATTAATTACAGCGTTTGCAAGATTTTTCTTATTTTTTTCCAAAGCAATATTGTATGACTGAACTGTAAGCTCCACTTCTGTTAAGAAGTTGGCAACATTTTTCTGCCCCATAACATCACTTTGAGCCATATATTTACTTTTAGTATAAGTATAGGCTAAAAGTATAACAATTAAAATAATAAGCAAATACTTAAGAGACAAATAAGTTTTAATATTTTTTATAAAGTCCATATATTTTTTGATCTAAAGGTTATTTATTTAATACTTTATCTAAAAATTCCTTTGCCCGATCGCTTTTTGGTGCACTGAAAAATAAGTTTGGCTCTGTATCTTCCACCACCATACCATTATCCATAAAAATTAACCTGTTTGCAACATTTTTTGCAAAGCCCATTTCATGGGTTACAATAAGCATTGTCATGCCTTCTTTAGCTAAATCTTTCATAACATCAAGCACTTCTTTAATCATTTCAGGGTCTAGCGCACTAGTTGGCTCATCAAAAAGTATAACTTCTGGTTTCATAGCTAATGCCCTTGCAATGGCTATACGCTGTTTTTGCCCCCCTGAAAGTTTGCTTGGGTAGCTGAAAGCTTTATCTGAAAGCCCCACTTTATTTAAAAGCTCATAGGCTGTTTTTTCTGCCTCATCTTTTGTTACTTTTTTAACTAAAGTAGGTGCTAATGTTATATTTTCCAGCACATTTTTATGGGGAAAAAGATTAAAGTGCTGAAATACCATACCAACCTTTTGGCGAATGGCATTTATATCGCAGTCTTGAGCCATAATATCTTCATTATCAATATATATGTGCCCCTGGCTTGGTTCTTCTAGTTTATTTATACAGTGAAGCAGTGTAGATTTACCGCTGCCGGAAGGTCCTATTATGGCTGTTACATCACCTTGTTTCACTTCTAAATCTATACCTTTTAATACATGAAGTTCCCCAAAGTATTTATGTAAGTTATTTATTTTAATCACTTTCTTTTAACCTCTTTTCCACTTTTCTCATGAAATATGTAAATAAAGTTGTAAGTAAAAGGTATATAAGTGCAGCTAAAAGCCATGGTTCTGCTGCCCTGTATGAGCTGGCAGCTATTTCCCTTGCTGCTTTTGTTAAGTCGTTACCACCTATCATACCCACAACAGATGTTTCTTTAAAAAGCACTATAAATTCGCTAACTAATGCAGGCATAATCTTTTTTATGGCCTGTGGTATAATAATAACCTGCATAGCTTTACCGTAAGACATACCTAAAGCCCTTGCTGCTTCCATCTGCCCTTTATCAAGCCCTTGAATACCTGCCCTGATTATTTCTGCCACATAAGCTGCAGAGTTTAAGCCAAAACCCACCACAGCAACTACAAATATAGGAGCTTCTAAAACACCTATAAAAACCAGGTTGAAAAGTATTAAAAGCTGGACAACAGTAGGGGTTCCCCTGATTACAGTAATATATATTAAAGCTATTTTTGTAAAGGGGTTAAAATCCCTTAAAAATGCAAACCTTTCACTTTTAATATTTTTAAATGGGCGAAAGTCTGAAATTGTCATTAATGATAAAACAACACCTAGTATAATACCTATTAAGGCAGCAAGTATGGTAACAGCCAATGTAAATAATAAACCGTTTACTATTAACATATAGCGTTCATCTTTCATAAAGGTATTATATAGCACTAAAAAATAATTATCCATTATACACCTAAAAATTTTAACTGGTATTATACTATTTCATTTTTTAAAAAAGTAAAGAAAAAAATTATTTTTTTATCATAATAACACACATAGTATAGTTTTCATCATCTGATGGGGTATGCTCTAAAAGGTTAAATATTTTTTGCCTGCTGTTATATGCATCAAATATGGCATAGGCATAAGAGGGCTTATTTTTTGCAACATATTCTTTTATAACCCTTGCATTTTCTGCTATTTTCATAATTATTACAGTTTTAAATGTATGAAATAAGTTTTCTAATTCTTCCACACTTTCAGGGCTTGGTATAATAGCTACCTTGTCTTGAAAATCTACAATGGCACAGCCTGTTAATGATGCAGGGGCTAAAAATGAAGGTATACCTGTAACTGCTTCTAAAACTATGCCTTTTTCAGAAAGCATATTATATACATCTGGAAATGATGAATAAACTGTCATATCCCCCATTGTAACATAGCTTACTTTTTCACCTTTTTCTAAATGAAGCACCATATCATCTACAAATTCTTTTATTTTGTCCAGCCTGCTGCTGTTTTGCACAATATATTCATAAAACTTCACTTTATGACCGCAGTTTATATTATCAAGCACTGCTTTTACTTCTTCTAAACTATTAAATGACCTGCCACCGTTTAAAAATATTATATCACTTTCTTCTAATATTCTTTTGGCTTTTAAGCTCATCATTTCATAATCACCTGGGCCTAAACCTACTGCATAAATTTTTTTCTCCATAACTACACCTTTTACTTGACTTTTTCTGTAACACGATTTATATAATGAGTAACACGATTTGATAATACAAACCCAAATACAAACCCCCTGGTTAAATTTTTAACAGGGGGTTTGTATATTTTAGATTAAATTATCGTTTTTATCTTCATTAGCTTCTACAGCTTGTTCTTTTTTTGGTCTGCCCCTTTTTTTAGCTGTATTATTTTCTGTTTCTTCTTTATTTTCTGCTATTTTTTCTGCCTTTTTTGGTCTGCCTCTTTTGCTTTCTTTTGCTTCTGGTGCTGTATTTTCTTGAGCCTTATTTTCATTTTCAATAACATTATTATCTTTTTTACTTTCTTTATTTAAAATATCTTCATCTTTTTTAGCAGGTGGCAAAGCTGCACGGCTGTATTTTGCTTTAGCTTTAAAAAGCATAACAATAAGCAGTATATTTAATAGTATGGAAACTAAAGCCACAATAATGGCAATATTTCTATACTGGTTGTTTGTGCTTACAAGGCCCTGCAGGTTATCATAAGCTGCTTGAGTATTTGCCATTTTAACAGTTAATTCTTCAATTTGCTTATTTAGTTCTGATGTTTTATTTTCCAGCTCTGCAACAATCATATCTTTAGTATTTAAAGCAGAAACAAGTTCATCAATTTCTGTTTGCATTTGAGCTATCTGCTCTGCTTGTAAATCTACCTGAGTGCCTGCACTAACCTGGTTTTCATTTACTACACCATTGGCAGTTTCCACCACATTTTCACTACTTGCATTATCTGCTTCTTGAATACCAAGAGCATTACAGCCAGTAATTACAGCTAAAAATAATATAAACAAAATTGAATATTTTTTCATAACCTACTCCAAATACATTATTTTATATATTATTTACCATAAACTAATTGTTTGCAACAGTTTTTTATAACTTGATAAATATTTATTTATAAATTATATTATCCTTTATAAAAGTATTAAAGAATATTTATAAACTGCCGATAGATGTAAGTAGAATTATATACTTTTGTATTGTAAGGTGGGTTAATATGGATAAAGTAGACATATTAATGGCCATACTAGGTGTTGCTGCCTACATGGCAATAATGGTTGACTTGCGTAATTATGAAAGGAAAATGGCTGCTTTTGAAGCTGTGCAGGAAAGGCGTAGAAAATATGCTGAATTACAGGCTGAAAGAAGAAAAGCTGAGCTTGCAATGGAAAAATCTATACAGGAAAAATTAAAGAAAAAAGAGCGTTCAAATCAATCATCTTCATCTATGGGTATGTTAGATGGTATGGGTTAGTTGTAAGTTTTAAGGTGATATATTATGAATGAAAATGATTTTAATAACCTAAACGATGTAGAAAAAATGGATTATGTTTTAACCTGCCTTTATAAAGCCCACAGCCTGTTTAAGACAATATATGACAGCGGCTGCGGTTTTGAACAAAGTGTAATAAACGAGCTGGAACATTTAGGCGATGAATTTTCCCGCATAGGCTTTATGGTGGAAATACAAGACTATACAGATGTATATGCAGATTTAAACAAAAATCTTTCCCGCCTTTCAACTATTGTTTCTGTGGTGGAAGAATATATTTATAAAAACAGGATAATCAATTAGGTTTATAAATAAATTATATATTTTATAAAATAGTGCTTGATTTTTATATAATTTTTATATAAAAGAATAATCTCAAGTTTATATGTATATGGAAAGGTGTCCGAGTCTGGTTTAAGGGGCACGCCTGGAAAGCGTGTGTGGGGCAACTCACCGAGGGTTCGAATCCCTCTCTTTCCGTAAAAAATGGGATAGCATTTTTGCTATCCTTTTTTTATAAAAATATGTGATTTAAAAATTCTTACTCCAAGCCTGCAGGCATGTTTTTCAAATGCACTTAGGATAAATTATTTATACAACTTTCTAGTTTTTTG
>CAMEOC010000118.1 GCA_945929285.1 uncultured Mucispirillum sp. | reverse complement strand
CTCCTGAAGTGCAAGTTGCATTACTTACTGCACGTATTGAGTATTTAAACGAACACTTTAAAACTCACCCAAAAGACCACCACTCTCGCCGTGGTTTATTAATGCTTGTTGGTAAAAGAAGAAAACTTTTAGACTATCTTAAAAAGAAAAGTTTCCCTCGTTATCGCTCATTAATTGAGTCTTTAGGCATAAGGAAGTAGTTAAATGGAAAAAAATATTCATTCCTATGAAATAAGCTTACCGGGTTGTGCTGAGCCTATTATATTTGAAACAGGCTGGAAAGCAAAACAAGCTAACGGAAGTATATGGATAAAACAAGGTGGCACAGTGGTTTTAGTTACTGCTGTTGCAGGTAAAGCACCTGAAGCTTATCAAGATTTTTTCCCACTTACTGTTAACTATGCTGAAAAAATGTATTCTGTGGGTAAAATCCCGGGTGGATATGTTAAAAGAGAAACTAAACCAAGCGACAGGGAAACTTTAATCTCTCGCTTAATTGACCGTCCCTTAAGACCTTTATTTGATGACGGTTACCGTAATGAGACTCAGGTGGTGGCTACAGTTTTGTCGGCTGATGGCAATGGTCTGCCTGATATTCTGGCGTTAAATGCGGCTAGTGCTGCGTTGATGATTTCCGACATACCATTTAGTATGGCAGTTGGCGGAGTTCGTATTGGTAAACTTAATGGGGAATTACTTGTTAACCCACCTGTTGAGTTACATGAAAAACTTGATATGAATATAGTTGTAGCAGGTACGAAAGACGCTATTGCAATGGTTGAAGCCGGTATGAACGGCGTTACTGAAGAAGAAGTTATTGAAGCTCTTGAATATGGTCATGAGCAGATAAAAAAACTTGTTGAAGTTCAGGAAAGAATGGCATCAGAAATAGGCAAGCCACAAATGGAGTATACTGATTTCTCATTACCAAAAGATTTAGTTCAGCAGGCGTATGATAAGTTTGGTGAAGCATTTAAGCAGGCCTTTGCTATTCGTGGTAAACTTGAACTTTATGAAGCTATTGATAAAGTGAAAGAAGACTATTTGGCCTATGTTGTGGAAACTTATGGCGAAGATGAGTATGAAGCAAACAAAGGAATATATAAAGATATAGCTAGGGAAGTTGAGAAAATCGTTTTCAGAAACTCACTTGTTAAAACTCATAAAAGGGTTGATGGCAGGGAGCTTGATGAAATACGCCCTATTGATATTGAAGTGGGAGTGCTTCCTATGGCTCACGGTTCTGCTCTTTTTACAAGGGGCGAAACTCAAGCTTTAGTTGTAGCTACTCTTGGTTCTAAAAATGACAGCCAAACTTTAGAAAGCATAGAAGGTGTATCTTCTAAATCTTTCATGCTGCAGTATAACTTTCCACCATATTCTGTTGGTGAAGTTGGCAGAATTGGTGCTCCTGGCAGGCGTGAAATTGGCCATGGTGCATTAGCAGAAAGAGCATTATCTGCAGTTGTACCAAACGACAGCAGTTTTCCATATACTGTAAGAGTTGTATCTGAAATATTAGAATCCAATGGCTCATCATCTATGGCTACTGTTTGCGGTGGTGCATTATCTATGATGGATGCAGGCCTGCAAATAACTGCACCTGTTGCTGGTGTTGCTATGGGGCTTGTTATGGAAGATGATGGGGACTATGTTGTCCTAACAGATATTATGGGCCATGAAGACCACTTGGGCGATATGGACTTTAAAGTGGCAGGAACAGAAACTGGTATTACTGCACTTCAAATGGATATTAAAATTAAAGGCTTATCTAAAGAAATATTAACAAAAGCATTAGCTCAGGCAAAAGATGGCAGGCTCTTTATTTTAAATAAATATAAAGAAGTTCTTGCTGAGCCTAGAAAAGAGTTAAACCCAAATGCTCCAAGAGTTTTTGTTATGAATATAAACCCTGATAAAACTGGTGCTTTAATAGGGCCACAGGGTAAAAACATTAAAGCAATTGTGGAAGCAACTGGGGCAAGTATTGATATACTTGATGGCGGTGTTGTTAATATATTTGGTAAAAACCAGCAGGTAATAGAAAGTGCTGTTAATATGATAGAAGCTACCATTGCAGAAGCAGTAGTTGGCAAAACATATACAGCAACTGTTAAAAAAGTAATGGAATACGGTGCATTTGTGGAAATACTTCCAGGGCTTGAAGGTTTATTACATGTTTCTCAATATGCTCATGAAAGAATACCATCTATTGCAGACTACTTAAAAGTAGGCGATAAAGTAGATGTTATGTATATGGGTAAAGATAGAAACGGCAGAATGGAGCTTTCAAGAAAAGCACTTTTACCAAAACCAGAAAAAGCTGAAAAATCAGAAAAAACTGAAGAAAATTAATAAAATTTAGCCCCTTTTTAAAAGGGGCTTCTTTTTTTCTAAAAAGTATAATTATTTATATTTATTTTTCACTAAATTTCATATTGCCTATTCTTAATTCTTTTCCTTTTAATGTTATTTTATTTGAGGCCTGCAGGCTTTTTATATAGTCTTCTTCTATTTTCATTAATTTATCCTGGCCTGCCATTTTTGTTCTGCCAATATTTGAAATTTTAATATTATTGCCTGTTACTTCTATTGTGCCAAAATATCTGTTAACACCTGCAAAACCGCTTATTTTGCCACTTTCAATTATAATTGTTATAGGGGTATCCTTATAAGGTGCTTGCATTAAATATGTTTTGCCACTGGCATTTTTTATGGTTGTGTTTACATCAAAACTACTTTGGCATGCAAAAATAAAAAGTGATATTATAATTAAAGTAAATTTTTTCATATTATCTCCATATAATATTATATACTATTAATAAGAAATTTTAAATAAAAAAACTTGATTTTTTTAAAATAATACTAGATAATAGCTTTTGTATTCTTTATTTTAATGGAAGTTTATGGATATTATAAATATAAAAATAAAAACAGAAGATGAAAGCCTTGTGCCTAGCTATGAAACACTAGGCTCTGCAGGGGCAGATTTAAAAGCCAATGAATCTGGCATACTGCAGCCAAATGAACGCAGGCTTATAAAAACAGGCATTAGTATTGAGCTTCCTTTAGGATATGAAGCTCAAGTTAGGCCGCGAAGTGGGCTTGCTTTAAAGTATGGCATTTCCATGGTAAATACTCCCGGCACAATAGATAGTGATTACAGGGGTGAAATAGGGGTTATACTTATAAACCATGGGGATAAACCTTTTGAATATAAAAAAGGCGATAGAATAGCTCAGCTTGTTATTGCAAAACATTCTAGAGCAGAGTTTATATTAACTGAAAACTTAAGCCAGACCCAAAGGGGAACTGGTGGTTTTGGGCATACAGGAAAATAAAATAATAAAATAGATAGATGAATTTTATATCTTTTAATTTGGAGGAAGAATGAATATTCGTGAGTATGAGGTAAAAGTTAAGCTGCCTAAAGAGCTTAAGCCATTAGAAACAATGGCATATAATCTGTGGTTTGCATGGAACTCTCCAGCCACAGCTTTATATAAAAATATTAATGAAAAGTTATGGGAAGAATCAGAACATAACCCACTTGCCATTATTTCTGCATTAACTTTAGAAGACTGCCAAAGGTTAATGGATGATGATGTATTTATGGCAAACTTAAACGATGTTTACCAAGCATTTGAACAATATATGACATTACCTAAATGGTTTAAAAAAGCCCATAAAGATGCTTCTGATATGCTTGTAGCATATTTTTCAGCAGAATATGGTATTCATGAATCAGTTCAGTTATATTCTGGTGGTTTAGGTATATTATCTGGCGACCATTGCAAATCTACTTCAGATATGGGTATACCTTTAGTTGCTGTGGGTTTATTATATAGAAATGGTTATTTCCATCAGTATATGAGCTCAGACGGCTGGCAGCAGGAACGCTACCCATACAATGAATTTTACCTTATGCCATTAACTAGAGCAACAGATAAAAATGGTAAAGAAATTCTTTTAGAAATGAAAATTGGCGAAAGAAATGTTAAAATAAGAGTATGGAAATTAAAAGTTGGTTTAATGGAAATCATACTTTTAGATACAGATGTGCCTGAAAACCACCCAGATGATAGAATCATCACTGGTAAATTATATGATGGCGACAGCAATATGCGTATTCGTCAGGAAATCGTATTAGGTGTGGCAGGTGTGAGAGCATTAGCAGCTATTGGCTTAAACCCAACAGTTTACCACTTAAATGAAGGCCACCCTGCATTTGTTTCCATAGAACGCTTAAAACAGTTAATTGAAAACGGTATGGATTTCCGCCTTGCAACAGAAGTTGTTCGTAAAAGCACACTGTTTACAACTCATACCCCTGTGCCTGCTGGGTTTGATGTATTTAGCATAGAGCAAATCAAACAATACTTAAGCGGTATTTATGAGCCTGTGGGCATTAACTTAAATATGCTTATGAGCTTTGGTAGAAAAGATAGAAGCAATACAGATGAACCATTTAACATGGCAGTTTGTGGTATAAACCTTTCTACTTACAGAAATGGTGTTAGTAAACTTCACGGTGAAGTTAGCAGAGAAATGTTTCACTCTATGTGGTCTCAGGCAATATTATCACAAGTGCCAATAGGCCATGTAACAAACGGTGTTCACTTACCTACATTTATGTCTAGCGATATGAAAAACCTTTTATCCAGGTATGTTTCTGAAGACTGGGCATCTAAACCTTACGATTTTGATATTTGGGAAAAAGTATCTAATATTCCTGATAATGTGCTTTTTGATATGAAACGCAACCAAAGGGAACGCCTTGTATCATTTATCCGCAGAACTATGAAAGAAACCATTAGAAAAAATGGCGGTAGTGCCAGCGAGCTTTTAGAAGCAGATGATATATTAAACCCAAATGCTTTAACAATAGGTTTTGCAAGAAGATTTGCAACATATAAAAGAGCAACGTTGCTT
>CAMEOC010000117.1 GCA_945929285.1 uncultured Mucispirillum sp. | reverse complement strand
GTAGTTGTATTATTATCGATTATAATATTTTAAACCTTATTACTTTCATTATCTAATGTTTCTTTTATATTTACAGTGCTGTTATCATTTTTATCATCTAATAAATGCTCAATACCATTGCTTATGGAATTATCCACTTTATCTATTAATCCAAAACCATCAAACTTTTCAAATATATCTGCTCCTACTACTATTAAAAGAAAAAATAAACCAAATACAACCATTGTAGATACAATATTTTTCATAAACTTCTCCCAAATTTATTTTTTTGCAAATGATATTGTTTTTTCATAAGCCTTATATAATGCAGAAATTATTATACCTCTTAACCCTCTATTTTCAAGCTCTGCAATACCTTCTATGGTAGAACCAGCTGGGGATGTTACATTATCTTTTAACACAGCAGGGTGTATATTAGTTTCAAGCACCATAGCACCTGAACCTTCCACGGCTTTTGATGAAAGTTTTATAGCTATTTCCCTTGGAAGCCCCATTCTAACTCCTGCATCGCTCATAGCTTCTATTATCTCATAAATATAAGCAGGTGAACAGCCTGTTAATGCTGAAACTGCATTTATTTTACTTTCTTCTATTTCTATTAAAAGCCCTAGTTTTGAAAAAAGCTGCTCTACTATTTTTACATCACTTTCATCAATATTTTTTCCACAGCTGAAAGCCATAACACCCTTACATACTTCAACAGGTGTATTAGGCATCATACGGATAATTTTTAAATTATCATTTACCTGCACATCACTTAATGGAATACCAGCTGCAACAGATATTATTATTTTATTATTAAGATGCTTTTCATATTGTTTTATCATTTCTATTATAGCATAAGGCTTTACAGCTAATAATACCACATTACTTTTTAATATTACCTGCAAATTATCATCTATTATTACGCCATATTTATCTGCTAACTTTGCTGCTTTTGCCATATTATGATTAGATATAATAATATCGTTACCACTAATACTTTCAGATTTTACCATACCAGCAATAATAGCCTGAGCCATATTGCCTGCCCCTATTACACCAAATACCATATTAATATAATTTCTCCCTTATCCACTGTGCTATATCATTTATTATTTCAATAGATTTTCTTTCTGTTAATATATGCTTTACTTTATATAATTTATTATCATAAGTAAAGACTGTTTTATCTTTTGAAGCCATAGAATTTACCACTTCTTTTGCTTTTTTAGGGGATATTAATACATCTTTATTGGAAACTGCTAATAATACAGGTACATCTATATCTTTAGCAAACTTTTCCACTTCCTTTTGTAAAAGCATCATTTGGTATAATGGCTCTGTGGGAAAAACAGGATAATTATATGTAATATCCTTTACTTTTCTAGGCATATATTTAATAAATTTTCTTATAAAAGGTATAAGAAAAAACCCAGGCACTCTTACCTTGTATGCAGGAGCTAAAGCCCACCATTGGACTGTCCCACCACACATATTTTATCACAAAATGAAGCAAGGCAGTTATAACCTAGTTCAATACTTTCATACCAGGTGGTATATTTAGAAGCTATAAAATCTTCTAAATTAGACATATGGCCTGCCACTCGCACTACATAAACACTATAATCATATTTTTCAAGCTCAAAAGCTAAAGGTAAAAGTTCATCTGGTGCTGCTGCAAAACCATGAATTAAAAGAATACCTTTATTAGTATGTTTTTTAAAGTATGGCTCACACCCAACTATTTCTGCCCCAGCTTTTTTTGATAATTCTAAATCTTTTTCATATAAAACATCAGCTGCTTCATCTATTCTTTTAAAAGGTTTCAGCATATTTTCACCTTACTAATTCCATTTTGACTATTTTAGATGTATCTAAACCATCATATAATTCTTTAAAAAAAATATCCCTTAACCTATCATACTTTGGAGCAAAATGACCAAAAGATACATAAGAAGAATTTGACTGCCTGTATATTTCTTTTGCAAGCCCAAGAGATAAATGGTTTTTCTCCATAGCATGAATTATATCATTATTCATAAAAACAGCTTCTATTATTAATAAGAAACTATTTTTTGCAAGAGATATGGCTTTTTTATAGTTATCATAGGTTGGTGCTATATCTGTAATATATGTAATATCTTGAACCACAGGGTATTCTACCACCATATTTTTTAGATGATTAATATAATACTTTTCTTTACCATTTATAGTATCAACTTCTAGTAAATCATTATCTTTATTACTTGCAATAGCATCTTTTAAGGTTTTTGCCCAAATACCATGTTTTAGCCCATATTCTGCCATTTTTTCTTTATTAAATGATATTCTTACAGGCTCTTTTAGCCTATAACCTAAAGATGTTATACCATGGTCAAAAAATTCATATTCTAAAGTAAAACCATCATCTAGTTCTATTTTATCTACAAGATAATCTTCTTCTTCAAAACCATTTTTTGCAGTAAACTGTGAAGCCTTTATACCTTTTTTACTTAATTCTATGGCTCTAAAGGTTACATCATAATCTCGTATTAAGTTCCATGTATAGCTTGAAAGTTTGCCTTTTATATTATTTATAAAACCATCTGGACCAAAAAATGTGAAAACGTTACCAGAAAGAAGGCATGTTCTTAGAAACCTATCAAAACCATTAAAATGGTCTATATGAGTATGGCTTACAAATATATATGAAATATCATTAAGTTCAGAATTTTCCACATTCCCCATTCTGCCGCAGTCAAAAAGCATGGCTTTTTTCATATAAACATTGCGTATGAAAATACCGCTGTCATCAAATGGGGAATTTATTCTTCTTATATAATAGTTTGATTTCATTTTATTAAATATTCAAATATTTTTTGTATATTTTCTGTAACTGGCCCTGTTGTTATAATTTGTATATTATATTCTGGCATATTAGCTGAATTTCTTTGTTTTTCTGCTATTTCTACCCTGCCATCTGTAACAGTAACACTATTTTCTCTTTTTAAAAGCCTTTTTTCAATTTCTTCCTTTGGAGCATCAAAATTAATATATACTACATCACCTGTATTATGTTTTAAAAACTCCTGCAGGTATTCTTTTTTAGTAAAGGAAGCATCCACAACTGATAACCTGCCAACCTTATATTTTTCTTCCACAAGACTTCCTAATTTACCATATAATTTTATGGAATTTTCTTCTGAATATATACCTGTTCCCCAGTCTATATACTGCCTGTCATCTTTATTAAGCCCTGCCATTTCTTTTCTAATAGCATCGGAAATAAATAAAGCAACAGGAAATCTTTTTACAAAAGCATTGGCATTTTTTGATTTACCTGTTCCCATAAGCCCGTAAAATACCAAGGTTTTATTATCCATAGAGTTTGCATATATGGCAGATATATCTATAAGTTTTTTTATTTCTTCTACCTTTTGGTTATAAAGCTCCCAGCTTTCATCTTTTGATGATACTAAAAAGCATGTTACTTTTGCTCTAACATAAGCTAAATAACACCTGTAATAATTTATTAATTTATAACTTTCTTCATCATTAAAAACACTTAAAAAACCTTTTAAAAAAGCATCTGCCATATCTGTCTGCCCTAGGCTATCAAGTTCCATAGATAAAAACGATGCTTCTGACATTACATCATTAAAACGAAAACGTCTATTAAACTCTATACAGTCTATTAAACCAACAGTATTATCTTCATTAAAATAAATATGCTCTAAACGCAAATCACCATGGCCGTTTTTTACATATCCATTTTCTGCTCTTTTAATAAATACTTCTTTATTTGCTTCTAAAAATGAAAGAGTTTTATCTTTAATAAAGTTATAGCTTTTTTCATCAATAAACTTATTAACATAAGGCTGGGTTTGTGTAAAATTTTCTTCAGCATTAAACCTAACAACATTGTAATTACTTTCAAAATCTTCATCTTTTGGGGCTGGTTCTAAATTTTTTAAAAGAGTGGCTGTTTCCATGCCTATTTTTTCCATATCATTTATAGAAATAAGCCCTTTTTCTATGCGAGCTTGCAGAAAATCTTCATCTTTTATGCGTTTCATTTTTAAAACATATTCAATAGCTGTTAGCGAGCTTTCAATAGGCACAAGTGCAAAATCCTTTTCATTTTGCCTAACTAATTTTAAAGCTTCTAAATATACACCACTAGAAAACCTGTCGTTTAAATCTTTTTCTAAAATAGTATACATTTTTCTACTTTTTGCCTGCTTATAATCTAAAAACCCTAAATCTACTGGTTTTTTTATTTTATAAACATATTCATCACCTATGATAGCATATGATATATGGGTTTCTTTGACTAATTTTGCACCTGTAATATGCTGCAAAATAATTACAGATGATGGGTATTCTGCATTGCTCATAACATTACCTTTTTTAAAAATTATTTAATACATAAAAGTATATAAAATACTCCTGTATGATTATCATAAAAATTTGCTTTATCTTCTGCATTATTTACCGCAGTATTTGAATACTGCCTGGAAGTAGAGGAAACCTGTTTTGAGCTTTCCATAATAACTCCATTGGTAGTTGTAGTTTCCTGGCTTATATCTAACTGATTACTCACACTAACTTCCTGCATTTTAGAAAGTTCTGCTAAAGCATTTATGCGTGCTATTTTTTTTTGCAGTGCTTTATTATTATTTTCCGGCGCAGAACCAGTTACACATATACTATAACCTTCCATTTTAGGCTCGATTACCCAGCCTGGTAAATCTTGTGCATAAAGTATATTTGTAGATAAAAAGAATACTATATTTATTAAAAAAAATAAATATATATTTTTCATATACCGCTCCATAATTAATTTATTATGCTTTTACTCTGCCACCATATATACATACATTTCTTTTGTAACAGGGTGAACCCATATTTCTTTAATATAGGCAGTAACTTTATTGTTTGATTTAAAAGTTGATATGGTATTTATATCTGTATCTCTATTTTTTGAATAACTTGAAGCGGAAGAAGAAACC
>CAMEOC010000116.1 GCA_945929285.1 uncultured Mucispirillum sp. | reverse complement strand
GGAAATATAAATAAATCTGCCTTTTCTTTATCTATATTTTCAGACTGCATTATAACAAAGTTTTCTTCCCCTGTTATCCTTTTATACCTATACGGTATGCCAGAATTTTTACCTGCATGGCCGTTACCGCATAATGCAATAATAGTAGTATCTGGGTTTGCCATTCTATAATCTGCCATATTTTTTGCCATTACTTCATCCCATATATTTTGGGAAAGGTAAAAATTGCTAAATTCTTTTAAAGTGCCTTTATGAATACTAAATATTTCATATAATGATTTTTCATATTCATTATTTATAACATTCATTTTTTTAGGCAGGTAATTTTTTTCTTCACTTGTTAGGTTATCTATACTGCCATTATATACTTTTGAGGTAACACTTCTTGGAATATTTAGTGGTATAATATCTATATTATTATCTCTTGCATACTGAAATATTGGTGCATATAAGCTGTAATCATAGCTCCAGTTTTCATAATAATGTATTTTTTCAAGCATTTCTTTTTCAGATATTCTGCCCCTTACAAAATCATTTAATACACTCATATATTTTACCTGCACCATTTCCATGGCTATGGCTATATTTTTCTTTCTTTTATATATGTTTTCTATAACTGATAACTGGTTTGCATGGTGAGAATAATCTGTATGCACTTCACCTATAAAAATATTTTTATAGCTTAAGCTTTTATTAATCACCTGCTCCATTGTGCTTGTATTTTCTACAAAAACAATAGTATCTGCCTTATGCTCCAATACTTTATAGCCCATATTAGTTACTGCTGTTGCTTCCTTTATTATATTTTGCCCTTTAAATATAAGCTGTTGGTTTATGCCATATTTATTTAAAAGCTTTAAGTTTTCATTTTTTGGGTTATTAATTATTAATATATACTTTTCTTTATTTTGAGGGTTTTTGAAAATAAAGTAATCGCTGCTCTCACTTGAAAATGGTGCTTTATCCACAAAAAACTGAGCGATTTTATTATTATAGCCTTCTATTATTATATTTTTATTTTCTATTTGGGTAAAGGTAATATATTCTGAATTATTTATGGTTTCCCCAATATTAAAATAACCTGCAATACTGCTTTCCTGGTTATCTGTAATAAGGGTAATATTTTCTCTTACAAGCATATCTGCTATTACTGGAGTTTTTTCATTATCCCCTAGTGTTCTTAATAAATGGTAGTTTGGGTCAATATATAATAAAGCTGAGCCAAGCTCCACAGGCACTTTAAATGTTTCTTCCCTATTAATACTGGACTGCAGCCTGCCGTATTCTTTTTTACTGCCGTATTCTATCATATAAGGTATATTTATAAACTTTTCTCCAGATGTGCGTAAAATAGTAAATGATATATAATATTTTCCTTTTTCAGATATATATTCTGCATCACTAATATTCATATTTATTACAGGGTTTGCAGTAAAATAAGCATTATGAAAGCTTTCTGCATCAATATCTTCAAAACACCTTAATATCTGCAAATAAGTAAGGGAAGGCATATCTTTTAAATTTTTTATTTTTGCAATACCATTATTAAATTTTTCTTCCCCAATTTGCAGTTTTATGCTGTGAAATATAAAACCTAAAACATAAGTATCCACTTCAGGTGATTTATTTACACCGTAAACTGATATATTTTGGAGCATATTTTTTCTTAATTTTGCCCCTTGCTCACTATTGGAATTTTTTTCAAAATCTTCTATTATTTTCATAATTTCTGTTACAGATATTCTATTATCCTGGTTATAAACAGCACCATAAGAATTTATTACTGATATTATTAGCATTATTAATATTAATGTTATTTTTTTCATTAAAACCTCATCCACCTATTTACCGTATATTTTTATACCATTTAGTGTTTTATCTTCTTTTTTATCTACAATATTATTATCTTTAAAGGCAATATAAGAATATGTGCCGTAATGGTTTAGCCTTTTTAAAGTATTTCTATCTGCATTAAAAGCAAACATTATAAACTTATCGCCTTTTGAGTATGGGTTTTTAATAACAGCATAAGTAGTTTCCCCCATATTAAATATAAAATTATAAGCTCCTTTTAATAGCTCTGCCACATTGGCTGGCACCTGGTTTTCTAACGATATTATAATATTTTTATTTTTTATGTGATGCAGGCTAAGCTTTCTAATGTGCACCACTTCTTCAATATTTTTAAATGTATCTTTAAATATTTTATCTGTATTTCTACTGCCTGCATATAATACTTCATCGCTTCCAAAAATAAAATTAAATGCCGGGGTAATTTCACTGTTATATAAATACCGCATTAAATGGTATGAGCCATCTATTATAAAAGTATCGTTATCATCTTTTAATTTATAAGTTACAGCATTACTGCCTGCATTTGTTAAAATATTACCGCCTTTATATTCTCCATTATGTATATGTATAAAAGGCACTAATACTTGAGGGTGGCCACCTTTTATTATTATATTAAATGCCAGCTCTTTATCTCTATATGTAATATTATCTATATATAAAGCTATATTTTCATCCTGCAAAATCCAAGTATTATAAAATTCATCATCTGTGCCAATATATGAAAGCAAATCATACCAGGAAGCACTAGAATACATTTTATCTTTAATAAAAGCCCTTATGCCGTTCATAAAAGCATCTTCGCCTACAATATTTTTTGCCATATGCAATACCATAAGCCCTTTGCCGTAACCTAAAGCCTGCTCTTTTTTACTGGAATTATATACAAAATCTTTTAAAGGTTTGCTGCCTGTATTATTATATGCAGTATATTCTAAAACAGCACCTTTTCTATAATCTATTCTATTTTCTTTTTCGTAAAAATAGTCTGAAAAATATGTGGTTATGGCTTCTAAAAAGTTGCCGTCTTTCATACTGCATTCTATACCTGAGCCAAAATACTGGTGCAGCACTTCATGACCTAAAGAGCGTTCATATATAAAAGGTTTATCTATAATAGCTTTTCCAAAAACTGCCATACCATTTAAAGCATGACCAAAAGGCAGTTCATCTTCTACTACCATAAAGCTGTCGTATGGAAATTTTGCATTAAAAAGGTTTTCATACATTTCTATATAATAGGCTGATTTTTGCAGTATTTGATAGCTTAAATTTTCATGTTCTTTAAAAAGCAGTGTAAATATTTTTACATTATTTTGTATAACTGTTTTTATAACATAATCTTTTGCAGCAGCTAAATATATAGATTTTGGCATTTTATTAAATGTAAAACAAAATGTATTTTCTTTATTACTAACTTCATCCACAGAAAATAATTCGCTTAAAAGCCCTGAAAACCCCTGGGGCAAAGTAAGGTAAATTTCTGCTTTTTCAATATTTGAAATATATGGTATAATACTTGAGTATATAGATATAAAATCATCGCTTATTCTATCTACCCACTGGGTTGGCCGTTTTATATATGATAATATAACAGGTGAAAGCTCATCAACTGTAACTATATATCCATCATTTTGTTTTATAACTCTTGCATCATCTGTAAATATCTGCATATCTTCATAAAGGGTGAGATTTACCTGCTCTTTTTTAGATGAAGCTATGGTTATTGTGCCTTTAATTATACCATAGTCTGTATTTACTTCTGATTTTACAAGCAAAACAGCAGATATGGCTTTATATTGAAATAGTAGTGTAAATACAAATAAAAGTAGTAATATTTTTTTCATTTTATTTCCATTATATAAAAAAGTATATGAATATTTGAAATTATATAGTATATAAATTTAATTGCATTACACAAGCAAAAAATTAAGAAAACATATTTTTTCAATATTTTTTTATGAGGTTTTATATGTTAAACAAAATCTTTAAGCTAAAATCTTCAAATACCACCATTCAAAAAGAGGTAATAGCTGGCTTTACCACATTTATGACCATGAGTTATATTATATTTGTAAACCCAGATATTTTATCTAATGCTGGTATGCCTAGGGAAGCATTAATCACCGCCACTTGTTTGGCTGCTGCTTTTGCAAGTATATTAATGGGGCTTTATGCCAACTACCCTATTGGTATGGCAACCAGTATGACATCTAACTCATTTTTTGCTTTTGTGCTTGTTACATCTATGGGCCTTTCCTGGCAGGAAGGTTTAGCAGCTGTATTTATAGTAGGTGTGCTTTTTATATTGATTACTGTTGGAAAAATAAGGGAGCTTATAATGGATGCCATACCTGCATCACTAAAAATGGGTATGCCTGCAGGTATCGGTATATTTTTTATGTTTATAGGGTTGCAAAGTGCTGGTATTGTTGTTTCAAACCCTAATACTATTATAACTTATGGAGATTTAACAAATACTTCCACACTGCTTTCCATATTTGGCTTACTTTTAATGATTATATTATATATTAAAAGAGTAACAGGGGCTATATTATTAAGTATAATAGTAGTTACAATTATAAGCATACCTTTTGGTATAGCCAATATTCCTGATAAACTTGTTTCCATGCCCCCTTCTGTTGCACCTGTATTTTTTCAAATGGATTTTTCAAATATATTAAATGCTGATTTTTTAATGGCAGTATTTACATTATTATTTATGGCAGTATTTGATACCATAGGCACATTAATGGGTGTGGCTCAAAGGGCAGGTTTTGTGGATAAGCAGGGCAATATGGCTCGTGCAAAAAAAGCCTTTATGGCAGATGCAGTAGGCTCAACAGCAGGCAGTATATTTGGTGTTTCCACAGTTGGTGCATATATTGAAAGTATAACAGGGGTAGAATCAGGCGGCAGAACTGGGCTTACTGCTGTGGTTATAGGTATATTATTTTTACTTGCCATGTTTTTTTCTCCGCTTATATTAATAGTGCCTTCTGCTGCTACGGCTCCTGCCTTAATATTTGTGGGTATATTAATGTTTTCTGTGGTGGAAAATATATCATTTAAAGACTTGACAGAGCTAACACCTGCTGTTATTGCCATAGTAATGACTCCACTTACATATAATATTGCCATGGG
>CAMEOC010000115.1 GCA_945929285.1 uncultured Mucispirillum sp. | reverse complement strand
ATTTATTGTTTCTATCAGTTGATGTGGTAATAACAGCTTCAGCATGCAAATATTCTGCTATTTCTTTTGCATACTCATTTGCTCTGCCAATATGGCCTGAAAGCAGTGGGATTACATATTTTGCTGTATCATCTATTACAATAACTGCCGCATCTTGATCTTTTGATATTATATATGGTGCAATACTTCTAACAGCTATGCCTATGGCAGATATAAATATAATAACACTGCTTTCATAAAATATTTCACCAGTAAATGTTTTTATATCTTTATCTAGCTTTTTTATATTTTCATCATCTTTTTTACCGTAAAGGCAGGCATTATTATAAAGTTTTTTAAGTTTTAAGCTTATTTCTGCTCCCTGGTTAGTAAAAGATATAATATTTATATTTTTCAACATTCACCTTTTCTAAATTCGTGGCTAAACTGTGGGTGGTAAAGCTGCGAGCGTTCATATTCTGTGCCTAAAAAATCACCTACTAATATAAGGGCTGTTTTTGTTACCCCCATTTCTTTGCCGGTATTTGCTAAATTTTTAAGTGTGGTTATTTGCTTTTTCTCATCACCCCATGTGGCTTTATACACTATGGCACAAGGGGTATTTTCATTATAGCCCCCAAGTATAAGTTCACTGGCTAGTTTTTCAAGCATAGATGAGCTTAAAAATATAACCATAGAAGCATTGTGGCTTGCAAGCAGCCTTATTTCTTCTTTTTCCGGCACTTTAGTTCTGCCTGCCATACGCGTAAGTATTACAGTTTGCGAAACATTAGGCAGTGTATATTCTGCATTTAAAGCAGCTGCTGCCCCTAAAAATGAGCTAACCCCTGGCACACTTTCAAAGGGTATATTTTTTTCCCATAATATATCGCTTTGCTCTCGCACAGCCCCATATATACTCATATCTCCAGTATGCAGGCGAACAACCATTTTATTATTTTTATGGCTTTCTTCCATTACTTTTATTACTTCTTCTAAAGTCATTTCAGCACTGTTATATATTTCTGCATTACTTTTTGCAAAATCAAGCAACTCTTTATTTACTAAAGAACCGGCATATATTATAACATCTGCTTCTTTTAAAAGATTATAGCCCCTTAATGTAATTAAATCTTTTGCTCCTGAGCCTGCTCCCACAAAATAAACCATATATTCACCTATTTATTTTCTTCTTTTACTATTATCAATGAAAAATAGCTTGTTTTTTCTTTCACTTGGCTAAAATCATAATATACTTTTTCCTGCTCCATACCGCAGTTTTCCACCATATAAGTATTAGCTGTTAAGCCAAGTTCTTCAATTTCCTTTTTTACCTGCCCTATTTTTGAACCGCTTTTCATTAGCACTTTTGCAGCATTTAATGATAAAAGCTCTTTATTATCTTTATAGTTTGCAGGTATTATTACAAGGGGAGTATCCCCATCGCATAATGATATATTTAGCCTTGCAGCACTTGCAGAAAAGGAAGTAACCCCGGGTATTATAATAGTATTATACCCATAAGAAGTTATAATTCTATGTATATACATATATGTGGAATAAATGCTAACATCGCCTAAAGTGGCAAAGGCTACATTTTTCCCCATATCTAGATATTTTCTAATAATTTCTGCCCCTGTTTTATGGCTTTTTTCTAGTTCTTGCTTATCTTTTACCATAGGCATATCAATATATATAATTTCTTTATCTTTAATATGCTCTTTTATAATATCATAAGCCTTATTGTTACCAGATTTTGCATTGGGCAGTGCTATAATATCTGCCATTTTTAATACATTCACAGCCTTAACTGTAATAAGTTCTTTATCTCCAGGACCTACACCAACACCGTATAATGAGCCTTTTTCCATATATTAACCCTTAAAATATTTTATTAATTCTAAATTATTGCTGCTTTGCTTAATAGTCTGCATTTTATTTGTAAAAATAATAACTTCGCATTTTATATTATAACCAAGCCTTCTATTTATATTTTCCATTACATTATCCATTATTTTCTGCCACACTTTTTCATGCAGGTTATTTTTCACTAAAATACTATCTATTTCATCTGTGGTGGCAGCATTAAATATTTCTTCTATAATATTTTGACAAGCTCCAAAAAGTGCAGCATAAGAAGCAAATATCTCATGGCGGCAGTCTGCATAGCTGGAATGGGTATTCATAATGCCACCTGCTACTTTAGCAAGTTTTCCTGCATGGCCAATTAATAATATGCCTTTAGGGTTTTTATAGCTTAGGTAATCTAATACTTCCCCTATAAAGTTAGAAATTTTTATACCCTTTTCCAAATCTATGCCAAAAAATCTTTCTGCTGCATCTTTTCCGTAGTTGCCAGGGGTTATTAAAATATATTCATTTTCTGCTAAATATACATCTATTTCTTTTTTAATGCTTTCAATTAAGGCTTTTTCGCTCATAGGCTCCACTATGCCAGTTGTGCCTAAAATAGATATACCACCTATAATACCAAGCCTTTCATTAAATGTTTTTTTAGCTATTTCTTCCCCATTTTTAGCATTTACTATTATTTTAAAGCTTTTGTTATAATTATTTTCTTTACTTATTTTTTCCACTATATTTTTTATCATATTTCTAGGCACAGCATTTATAGCAGCCTCTCCAACTTCAATATTTAGCCCTTCTTTTGTAACTCTGCCAACACCTTTTCCGCCGTCTATTATAAAACTATTGCTTTCTTTATATATCTGCACATATATTTCTATACCGTTTGTTACATCTGGGTCATCGCCACTTTGTTTTGTAACGGCAGATTCTATATAATCACTATATTCTTTAATATAGTTTATATTTATGCTTAAAACTTCACCTTTTGGAAGCACCACTTCCACACTTTCTTTTTTTATGCCATTAAAAAAATATATAAGCCCAGCAGTAACAGCAGCAGCTGCACATGTGCCAGTGGTATATCCTTTTTTTAATTCTTTGCCCTGCTTAATTATTTTTTCCATTAACCAGCTCTTTTATAGCTTTTCTTGCTTTTGATATGGTTGCAATGCTTTCATCTACTGCTAAATTATCTTTCTTTTTAAGTATTTCCATTAAGTGAGATATACGGGGAAGCCTTAAATTATATTTCCTTAAATCACTAGACTGTAAAAGTATTTCTTCACTTTTGCCCTGCATAACAACACTGCCATCCTCTAAAACATAAGCATAGTCGCAGTATAGGGGCACAATATCCATATCGTGGGTAGCAAGTATTATGGTTGTGCCTTTTTCTTTATTTATATTTTTTAAAAGGGTTAATATTTCATAAGAGCCCATAGGGTCAAGGCCTGCAGTTATTTCATCAAGTATAATAATTTCCGGCTCCATAACCAATATACCTGCTATTGCCACTCGTTTTTTTTGACCATAGCTTAAAGCATGGGTTGGTTTATCAATAAATTCTTCCATACCCACTTCCTGCAAAGCTTTTAAAGATTTTTCTCTTGCTTTTTCATAGCTTAAGCCTAAATTTACTGCCCCAAAGGAAACATCTTTTAAAACACTGGCAGAAAAAAGCTGATAGTTTTGGTCTTGAAAAACTATACCTATATGCTTTCTAATATTTTCTATACCTTTTTTATTATATATTACTTCTTCATTATTATAAAATATTTTACCGCTGTCTTTTTTATACACTCCATTAATATTTAAAAAAAGAGTAGATTTACCAGCACCGTTTCTGCCAAGCACAGCAGTCATACTGCCCTTTTCTATGGATATATTTATATTTTTCAAAACCTGCTCCCTTTCATAAGAAAAGCATAAGTTTTCAACCTTTAATATTTTACCCATAAATATACCTGCCTGAAAAATATTTTATTAAAATACTTATAATTATAAACATTAAAGCAAAATAATAAAAAACTTTACCGCTTTTATATTCTTCATTTATTGTATTAATTTCCCCGTTATAGCCACGAGATAGTAAACATTCATAGCTTAAATCTGCCTTTTTATATGCCCTTATAAATAATGTGGCTGTAAGTTCGCCTATGCAATATAAGCTTGATTTAAAATTCCTATACCCAAGCCGTAAAGTTTGAGCTTTATATATAGCATAAGCCTCATCAAGCAGTATAAAAATATACCTGTATATAAGCTCCATTAATGATATAAAAAGCTTAGGCACTTTTAACCTTTGCAGCCCTTCTAAAAAAAACACCATAGGTGTAGAAAGTGCTAAAAAATATGTAATGCTTACAGCACTTAATGCCCTAAATATAAGGTTTATACTTAAATTTAATGAAACATCCGTTATGCCTATATTATATTTTTCAATGATGGTATATTTTAAAAAATTATCCTGCACTATTAATATTGGCAAAATGCCTGCTACTAAAAAGGAAGCAGGCACTATTATAAATTTTACATATGTTTTAATATTAACTTTTGGGTTTGTATATATTATAAACCCCATTGATGATAATAGTAAAAATATGCTTACCCACACATTATTTAAAAACAGGCATAAAATAAGTAATATACTAGTAAATACTAATTTTGCCACTGGGTCTGTTTTAGAAATATTTGAAGCATAAGCATACTTATCTATTAATATCAAAGTATTATTCCCCTTTTTCTTTTTTTGCTGTTATTCTGCCTAATATAAAGCCCATAACTCCTGCCCCAATAGCTGCCTGCAGTGCAAAAAGTAATGATTCTATTTCACCGCTTGCAGGCTCATAAATAGAAGAAAACCAGGGCTTATATTCTGGTGCAATTTCAGTTATAGCAGTTTCTGCTAAACCGTCTGCCCCTGCAAACTCTGCATTTTTTAATGTTATTAAAGGTATTACAGATATTAATATAACTATTATTATAAGTATTAAGTTATTTTTCGAAAGTGCCATAGTTTCACCCTTATATATCTTTTAGCGCATTTATTTCTTTATAAGAATATTTTACAAGCACATTATATACAATTACAGATAAAAGCCCTTCGCTTATGGCAAGGGGTACTTGGGTAACTGCAAATATACCTAAAAATTTCCATAA
>CAMEOC010000114.1 GCA_945929285.1 uncultured Mucispirillum sp. | reverse complement strand
TTACACCAATTCCTAGCCCTGCCCCTAAGCCTGTTAGAGAGGGAGCACCTTGGTTTATTGAGCCTATTATACCGCCTAAACCGCCATCCTGCATGGAGCTTCCCACCAATGTGCCAGCAGTATTTCCAGCCCCTGCAAACCATTCCACACCAAACTGGGAGCTTTTATCTATACTTGTTTCTAAAATAAGGGCTTCCACATAAACCTGCCTTCTTGGCACATCAAGCCTGTTTATTAAAGAATCTAAATTATCATAAAGCTCTTTATCCCCTATGGCTAAAATAGAGTTTGTAGCATTATCTGCAGAAATACTAGCTTTTGTAGATGATGTGGTAGTAGTGCCAGTTTTACCTGCCTGCTGAGAAAGGGAGGAAACAAGCTTTGATAATACTTTTTCCACATCTTCTGCCCTTGCATTTTTCAAGTAAAATACCCTTGGTTCTGTATTTATTGCCATACTTTTTGTATCCAGGTTTGCAACTATGGCAGAAATTCTTTCATAATCTTTTTTTGTGGCAGCAATTATTAAAGTATTTGAAATATCATCAGATATAACAACTGGTGAGCTTGGGTTTATGGAATTTTTTGCAAGCTCGTTAAAAAACTTGGTTATTTGCTGTTCTATTTTACTGGCAATGGAAAACTCCAGCGGTAATGTATAAAATTCATAGCCTGCTGCTGTTTTATCTACTTTATTAATTAAGGCGTTCATTTTTTCAATACGGGAAGCATCATCTCTAACCACCACAATATTTAATCCGCGGACAGCTTCCACATAACCTGTGCGGGATTTCATTCTGTTTAATACAGGAAGTAAAGTGGCAGCATTATAATGGTTTAAAGCTATTACTGTTGTAATGTAACCATAAGATGTGCTTTTTCCCATTTTTAAATCTTCATCATAAGCCTGCATATCTTTTTCTGCAATAATCTGAATGCTGTCCCCTTTTGTAACAGGCTGATATCCGTTTAATTTCATTACAGAATAAAAAATATCTAAAATCTCTTTAGAATCCATATTTTTTTGAGATGATATGGTAACATTACCCCTTAAATCTGACTCATTATAAATAACATTTTTTCCAGTAAATTCTGAAACAAAGGTAATAAAATCTTTCATAGGCACATTTTTAAAGTTTACAGCATAAGTGCTTTCCTGTGCATAAAGATTTATTGAAAAAAGTAAAATAAAAATAGTTAGTAATAGTTTCTTCTTCATCTAATTTCCACAAATAAGGATTTTTTTTCTTTATTTCTAAGCATATCTACATTTAATGCTGATATATCATCAACTTGAGAAAACATATTAAATAAAGCTGCTGGGTTTGTAAGTTCACTGCCGTTTATTCTTGTAATAATATCGCCCACTTGAAGCCCTAACTTTAGTAAAGGTGATTCTGGCTTTAACATTGCCACCCTGTAACCTACAAACTGGCCGTCTTCATAAAATGTGGCAACTCTGGCACTTTGAAGCACCATATTAATATCTTTTAAATCATTTTTCAGTTCATCTCTTGGCACTGTAACATTTATATTTGTGCCTGTATCTTGTATTTTAACACCTGTTTCAATAGATGAGGGTTTTTTAACATTAGAAACTTCCATAGATCCTACCTTTGCCCCATTATCTATTACTAGGGAATACATTTTGCCATCTTTTGATATGTTTGCAAAGCTGTATTGCAGTTCTACAAGCTTAATACCCTCTTTTTCCCCACCTAAAGAAATACTTACAGTACCACTGTCTAAATTAATGGTGGCTATACCTGTATTATTTACTTCATCATAAATAATGCCTATAAGAGAGGCATTAAATGGTGGTGCAGGGTTTAAAGGTGCTCCTGTTGAAGATAAATTTTCACCAACTGCTTCTACACTACTGCCAGTTATATTTTGAGCCTTTGGGGTAGTATCCAGCAAAAATATATTTTTATTAACTATATTTGTTGCGGCACTATTATAATCAATCTGTTCTTTTGCCACCTTTTTTACTCTAGGCACAGGTAAAGGCTTTGGAGATGTATATATAGATGAAGCAATAGTTGATACTAAATAACCAAAAGCAATACCTAATACTATGGGGTAAATAAGGTAAGGTATTTTAAAATTCACCATGGTATAAGGTTTATCAATAATTTTCATAAATTGCAATTATTTTTTTTATAATAATAGATTTATCTTCATAATAAACTGCCATATGTGGTTAGGAAAATTTATAAACACCATTATATTTAATAAGCTGTGGGCTGCTATAGTATATTTTATACTTTTATACTTATCATAAATAAGCCCTAAATATAAAGATGTAATAAATAATATTATGGTTACAAAAAATGCATTTTCTGTAAAAAGGTGGCTTATGGCAAATATAAATGATGATATAATATTTGCTGTGGAAATATGGGGAAAAAGTGAATATTTAATAATTTTATTAAGGTTATTTTGCAGTAACCTGCGAAATATAAATTCCTCTAATATAGGTGAAGCTAATAAAAACAGTAAAATATTATAAAGGGTAATATTTCTAAGCCCATATATAAACATACATATAATGTATATAAATAAAATAATGGAAAAAATAATAATATGTAACAAATTTCTATTCATACTATACTTATACTATAAAATAATTGATTTTTAAATGATTTATTGATTTTTAATAAATCTTGTGCTACTTTTTTATAAATTTATAAAATATGAGAAAAGGAGAGTATAAATGAAAAAACAAAATATGCGTCCTGGGTTTACATTAATAGAATTAATGGTTGTTTTAGTTATATTAGGGCTTTTAGCTACTTTTATAGGTCCGCAGATTATGAGTGCACCAGATAAAGCAAGGGTTTCAAAAGCAGTAAATGATATTAAAGCTTTAGAGCAGGCTTTAGATATGTATAAAATTGATAATGGTTTTTACCCTACCACAGACCAGGGTTTACTTGCCCTTGTGGAAAAACCAGAAATAGACCCTGTGCCTAATAGCTGGAACCCTAGCGGTTATTTAAAAGACCCTGTTGTTCCTAAAGACCCTTGGGGGAGAGATTATATTTATAGAAGCCCAACTGAAGAAGAAAACAGACCTTATGAAATTATCACTTATGGTGCAGATGGTCAAGAAGGCGGCGAAAACTATAACGCTGATATTACAAGCTACAATATTGTTAAATAATAAATAATTATGGGAAAGATTATTCTTTCCCTATTTTTAAGTATTTATGAAAAAAGCCTTTACATTAATGGAATTAATGGTTGTTATGCTTATTATTGGTATTGGGCTTATGGGTATAACACCGCAAATCACCTCAAAAAGTGTGGGTGTAGACCCTCGTCTTGAATATTTAGATAAGCTTATAAAAGAAGAATGGGCTCGCTCTATTGAGCTTGGCCAGCCTATTGCTATTACTGGCTTTAAAGGCAGTGCCAACTTTTTAAACCATGATAAAGAAAGTAAAACATTACCAGAAACTAAAGAAATAAGCGAAGTTTCCATTAATAAATATAATGTTAGAAGTAATGAATATGCCATAAGAATTTACCCTGATGGAATATGTGATTATTTTGAGCTAACATTAGATGACGGCAAAATTATAGAATCTAACCCCCTTTTAATGACTACAAGGTATAAAAATGAAGCAAACTAAATTAAAAAAAGGCTTTACCCTTTTAGAAGTTTTAATAGCTTTGGCAGTTTTAAGTATTAGTATGCTGGGGATATATTCTCTGCAGAGTATGTCTATGAAAGCATTATACACTTCAAAGGAAAAAATGTTTGTTATAGAAAGGGCTTATGATAGAATATCTAGGCAGATAAATTTTCCCAATAAAGCGTTTGAAGAAACAGAAGAATATAATGGAGTGCTTGTTCATTATAATTTTAAAAAGGAAGATTCTGGAGTGCCTATGGTGCAAAAAATAACCATGACAGTTTCCACAGATAGTGCCACTGTTAGTTTTACTTATTATGAAAAAACAAGCGGCAGTTCAGGGTTTGGTATATAATGAAAAAAGGGTTTACTTTATTTGAACTTTTAATTGCAGTAGCCATATCTTCCATTGTGGCTTTGGGTATGTTTTCTCTTTTTTCTTCCGTTGCATTAGTGCGGGATAAATCTGCAGTGCAAAGCCAAAATATTGTTTTGCAGCAATCTTTTACTAGGCTTATTAATAAAGATGCTAGAATGATGATAGGCAATTCTATAAAGCTTGATAAATCAGGCCAAAGATACAGGCTCACTTTTAGCACTCAAAACAGCTTAAGATTTAATAAAGCATTAACTGTGGATGTTACTTATTTTATAGATGATGATAATTATCTTGTTAGAAAAGAAGAAAATGCAGATACTGCCTTTTCCATGGAAATGAGGCTTTTATCTAATGTTACAGAATTTTCTGCCACATTTTATGACGGCAGTGAATATAAAGAAGATGCTGTTGCCAATGCAAAAATGATGAATATTAATATTACATTAAACCAACAGCAAATAACAATACCAGTTGCAAGGACAATAGATAATACATAATGAATAAAAAAATGAAAAAAGGCTCAATATTAGTTACAGTTTTAATAGTTATTGCAGTCTGCACTACCATGGCTCTTTTTGTTTATGATAAAACTATGGCAGCTTACGGCACTGTAATAAGCCTGCAAAATGATTACCAGGGTGCAATATATGCTATGACAGCCATAGAGGCTTTAGAAATGGCTTTCCAATACGATGAAGCTTCTTATGACGGGTCCAGTGATTTATGGATGCAGATACCGCCTATTCCTTTAGATAATGGGTTTATGACAGCTTATATTATGCCTTTAAATGCAAAAATCCCCATGGCTGGGCTTTCTTCTAAAGATGAAGCTTTAAAAGAAAGAACACAAAATGCTTTAAATGAAGTTATTAGAGGTTTAGAGCTTACAGAGCCAGATATATATCAGCTTTTAACCTGGGTTGGAGCAAGCGACCCAACAGGTGAAAGGTTTGAAGAAAATGGTGCACCTTACAGTATGAAATCAGGCCAGCTGCAGACTTTAGCAGAGCTTGCTTTTAT
>CAMEOC010000113.1 GCA_945929285.1 uncultured Mucispirillum sp. | reverse complement strand
CAGATTTAGCAGTTGCTTTAAATGCAGGGCAGATTAAAACAGGTGCACCTTCTAGAACAGACAGAGTGGCAAAATATAACCAGCTTTTGAGAATTGAAGAAGATTTACTTGATTCTTCAGACTTTTTAGGAAAAGCAGCTTTTTACAATTTAAGATAAAATATATAACCCTGCTAAATTTAATTTAGCAGGGTTAAAAAATAAATAATATTTAAAAAAACATACACTACTACTTTGCACTATATTCTTCAAAGGCTTTTTTAAAGCCATATTTACTAACAAAGTGCATTATCTCCCCTACATCTTTAATAGTTACCCTTGGGTTATCCTTTTCCCTATTTTCAAGCCAGTATTGTATTATGGAAGTATTTGCTTCCACCAAATATTCAAGCAGATATTCAAACTTGCTAACTCGCTTACCACCTTCAATATTTAAGTGTTTTCTATAAGCATCTTTTATAATATTTTTCATTTTAGCTTTAAACCTTGGGTCGCCATTTTCCCCATTTAACACTTTAAAATAATCGCCATTGTTCAAGAAATTTTCCTGCATTTCATTAAATACTTTTTCATCTGGGTTATTTATTTCCCCATAATAAAGTTTTAAATGGTACTCTACTCTTTTTGCAAAATCTTCCAGCAGCTCCTGTTCTGTTTTTTGCAGCAGGTCGTAAATACTTTTATAGTATAAATAAAAAGTGCCTCTATTAAAACCTGCCAAATCTGCCACTTCTTTAATTGTTATGGTTTCAATTTTCCTTTCAGCATAAAGAGTAAAAAAAGCTTTTCTAAACCGCTCTTTTGTTTCAAGTGCTCTGTGAGACTCTTTCATATGCCTTTTATTCCTCCTCTTTTTTTATATTATATTATTTCTGCAACTTATCCATCATCTTTTTAGATGCCATATTATTAAATATGCTAAAGTTATATACCAAATGGTTATTTATATAAACTTTAAAAGGCTCTCCCCTATTATTCATCCAGTAAACTATATTATCTGCTGCCATGTTATTAAAAATAAACTGGTAATATATAAAACCACTGGGGTGCCTGTATTGTTTTATTACACCCTGTGACAGGCTTTCCACTTTACATGACTGCATTTTACTGCTGCTAAAGGAAGATAAAGCACATGATTTATTATAAGGGGTGAGAGTATTATCTATTAAATCCACCTTATATATTAAATTATGACCAGCACTTTTATATAAAAGTTCTACATTATTTTCTACCACCCTGCCTAATTCAAAAAGTGCTATTTTATCAAGCTCACCATTATTTATAACACCTTTACAAAGATTTTCTTCGTTTTTAATACATAATAAACTTTCATAATCTACAAAAGTGCTAAAATCATAAGCAGGCACTTCCACCACCATAGAATAAAGCATAGAGCCCAGTGGAAAATCAATGGTTTCATCTTCCTGTAATGGTATATTTTTATCTATTCTTTTAAGGGATATTTTACCTGTTAAGCTTTTTTTATTTATCTTTCTAATATATACAGGGGAATAAAGGCAGTTGAAATTTGCATTATCAATACAGCTAAAATCTTCTCTTGTATTGTGTAAAACTATTGAGCCGTCTGGTAAATATAGTATTTCTTTTGCATCTTTTATAAATTTTGATAAAGCAGGCTTGCCGTAATCATTATTTTCTATATTTAAAATTTTTGTAAATGTAATATTATCTTTATCAAACCAAAACTTATAACCGCCGTCATAGCCAAAATAATAAGATATATTACCAGATGAAAAGTAATCTTTAGGGGTTGTATTTTGCATAAAATCAAAGCCATCTTTAGCAAATGAAGTATTACAAAGTAATATAAATAATAATATAATCAATACAGACTTTTTCATAAAAAACTCTTTATATATCAAGCATATGTATTTTATATACATATACCGTTAAAAAATATTGACAAGTTGAGATATTTAAGCATATCTTTATATATATGTTTAGAATATAACAAAATTTATTTATTTTCAATAAATATTTAAAAGGGAGCAGCAATATGAAATATATTTCCTATGAAGAAAAATTAGCAAAACTTATAACCCACCATTCCTTAAATTTAAAAAAAGGTGATGTGGTACAGATAAAAGCAGAAACTTCTGCAGAACCTTTAGTAAAAGCAATGTATAAAGAAGTTATAAAACTTGGTGCATACCCATTTTTAAGGCTTTTTATACCTGAAAGCCAGGAATATATGGCAAAATATGGCTCACAGGAACAGCTTACATATTTACCAGAGTTTGATTTAAAACAAGCTGAAATAATGACAGCTTATATCTACATTGATTCTACAATTAATACAAAATCACTAACAAATGCAGACCACCAAAAAATTGCTCTTATGAGAAAAACTGCATTACCAGTTAGGGAGATTATGAATAAAAGAGAGTTGGAAGGAAAATTTCGCTGGTCTTTATGCCCATACCCTAACCAGTCTATGGCTCAAGATGCAGAAATGTCTTTAGATGAATATGCAGCATTTGTTTATGAAGCATGTAAATTAAATGAAGATGACCCAATTGCAGCCTGGAAAAAGGTGGAAGCAGAGCAGGAAGCAATTGTAAAAAGAATGACAGGTACAAAATGGCTCCATATAAAAGGAAAAGATACAGATTTAAAACTAAAAGTAGAGGGTAGAAAATGGGAAAACTGCTGTGGTTATAGAAATATGCCAGATGGCGAAGTTTTTACAAGCCCAGTGGAAGATAGTGCAGAAGGAACTATTTTATTTGATATACCAACTACTTATAACGGTGTGGAAGCAAAAAATGTATTTTTAAGGTTTGAAAAAGGAAAGGTTGTGGAAGCCCGTGCAGAAAAGGGGCAGGATTTCTTACATAAAATGCTTGATATGGATGATGGCTCTCGCTTTGCAGGAGAAATTGCTTTTGGGCTGAACGATAACATACAAATACCAACAAAAAACATACTCTTTGATGAAAAAATAGGAAAATCAATGCACTTAGCCATTGGTGCAAGCTACCAGGAAGTAGGTGGTAAAAATATATCTGCCCTGCACTGGGACTTAATAAAAGATATGAAAAACGGCGGCACAGTGGAAGCTGATGGCGTGCTGGTTTATAAAGACGGCAAACATATACTTTAAATAATTTATGAATGCTTAATATTTTTCCCCATACCAGCTTAATATAAAAGCAAGTATGGGAATATTTTTTATATTATACTTTATTTTAAGCTTTCATTTTTTAAAGTAATTTCTATAAATAGTAGAAGCATTTACTAATAACTAATTGGAGATTTTTTATCTAGAAAAGTTTAAACAATAAAAGTTTGATAAAATCTTTCGCTTACAGCTCAAGATAGACATTGTTTTTGTTTTACAATTTATTGCAATATTTATAGCCTATGCAGTTGAAAATTTTTTAAGTTTTATTTTCCACACTCTCTTTTCATTATAAGCGTTTAGCAAATAATTTTATACCGTGAATACTTAAATAAATTTTTGAAAGTTCATTTTGCCTTTAATAAAAATATATTAAATCACAAAAAACCCCGCTTTATTTTAGCGGGGTATACATTATATTATAAAGTTTATAATATTTATTTTAATGCCTGGGAAGTTGCCACAGCCACTGCAACAGTTGCACCAACCATAGGGTTATTACCCATACCTAAAAAGCCCATCATTTCCACATGAGCTGGCACAGATGAAGAACCTGCAAACTGTGCATCAGAATGCATTCTACCCATAGTATCTGTCATACCATAAGATGCTGGACCTGCTGCCATATTATCTGGGTGTAAAGTTCTACCAGTGCCACCACCTGATGCTACTGAAAAATATTTTTTATTCTGTTCTGTGCATTCTTTTTTATATGTGCCTGCAACTGGGTGTTGAAAACGAGTTGGGTTTGTGGAGTTACCAGTAATAGATACATCCACACCTTCTAAGTGCATAATTGCAACCCCTTCCCTAACATCATCTGCACCATAACAGCGAACACCTGCACGCTCACCATTGGAGTATGCTTTTTCTTTTACCACTTTAACTTCACCTGTTGCATAATCAAACTGAGTTTGCACATAAGTAAAGCCATTAATACGAGATATTATTTGGGCAGCATCTTTACCAAGGCCATTTAATATAACCCTTAATGGAGTTTTTCTTGCTTTATTAGCATTTTTAACAATACCTATTGCACCTTCTGCTGCTGCAAAAGATTCATGGCCTGCTAAAAAAGCAAAACATTTTGTTTCATCTCTTAAAAGCATAGCCCCAAGGTTACCATGGCCAATGCCCACTTTTCTATCTTCTGCCACAGAGCCAGGAATACAGAAAGCCTGTAAGCCTATGCCTATATTTTCTGCTGCGTCTGCTGCTGTTTTTGAGCCTTTTTTAATGGCAATTGCTGCACCGCATGTATAAGCCCAGCAAGCATTTTCAAAGGCGATAGGTTGTATTTCTTTTACCATATTATATGGGTTGAAGCCTTTTTCTTCGCATATTTTAAGGGCTTCTTCACAGCTTGCAATTCCATATTCTTTTAAAACTGCATTAACTTTATCTATTCGTCTTTCATAACTTTCAAATAATGCCATAATTTCCACTCCTTAAAATTATTCATGACGCGGGTCAATATATTTTACCGCATCGTTAAATCTGCCATAAACGCCTTTAGCACCGTTTAGTGCATCTGCTGCAGGAGTGCCTTTTTTAATAGCATCCATCATTTTACCAAGGTTTACAAATTCATAGCCTATGATTTCATTATCTGCATCAACTGCTACTCTTGTAATGTAACCTTCTGCCATTTCTAAATACCTTGCACCTTTTGCTTTTGTGCCAAACATGGTGCCTACTTGAGAACGCAGGCCTTTTCCTAAATCTTCTAAACTAGCCCCTATTGGAAGCCCGTCTTCAGAAAAAGCTGTTTGAGTTCTACCATAAACTATTTGTAAAAATAATTCACGCATAGCCACATTTATTGCATCGCACACAAGGTCAGTATTTAATGCTTCTAATATTGTTTTACCTGGTAATATTTCTGAAGCCATAGCAGCAGAAT
>CAMEOC010000112.1 GCA_945929285.1 uncultured Mucispirillum sp. | reverse complement strand
ATAATATGAATAAAATATTAAATTTTAAAATGCAGACTATATCACCTGTGCATATATCCAGCGGACAGGAAATTGAACCATATTCATATATTGTAAAAGCAGATAATAATGGAGATAAAAGGCTTTATTACATTAATTTACATAGATTTATATCTTTTAGAAGTGAAGATGAAAGGCAGGAATTAACGCAAATTTTATCCGAAACAAATGCAGATAATAGCTTAAATAATGCTGTTGAGTTTATATATAATATTTTTAATAAAGAAAAACACAGCGAAGTTGTGCTTTTTGAATATAAGGTAACAAATAAGTTTTATGATGAATATAAAAACAGATTAAATAATAAAAATATTGCCAATATTATACTATATACCTGCATAAAAGACGGTAATTTTAAGCCTTATATCCCTGGTTCCTCTATTAAAGGTGCAGTAAAACGGGCATTTGAATTTAAGCATGATACAAGTGGGTATATTCATGAGCTTTTAAAAATGAAAGTAGGTGAAAGAGCAGAAAAAGACCCATTTAAAATGTTAAAAATTGCAGATTTATATTCTAATAATATGACATTAAATATTGGCTATGTAAAAGATTTTGATATAAATCACCCTGTTATAAAAGATTTTCGTATTCATATAATGGCAGAATTTATTGATGATGCAGTAGATTTTGATTTATGCTTCAATATAAATAACAACTTTAAGCAAGAAACTATATATAAAAGCGAACTTTTTCATAAAGATTTTACAGATGAAAAAAGTGTAATATCATTTTTAAATGAATATTATAAACGGCCACTGGAAATGGATATAAAATATTTTTCAGATAATGGTAAAAACAGCAGTAACCAGTTTATACAAAATTACAATAAATTAAAAGATATGTATGGTGAAAATATTACATTTATAAATATCGGTAAATATGGTGGAAAATTAATAAAAGTAAATAATGAAAATGAAAAAAATATATATGCTAAAAGGTATTATACAACAATACCAGAAAAAAATATAAAAGAATATAAGCTATCGCAAGTGCTGCCAATTGGCTGGGTGGCAGTTTATACAGATAAATAGTTTTTTTTACTTTGCAAAATAAAGCTATATAAAATATATACTTGCAACTTACTAATAAATAAGGTAAAAAAATACAGGGAGTAACATAATTAGACCTGAATATAAGGGACTATTTCCACCAGCTACTAATACTGCAGCTTTTGTCATTTTGAGCGTAAGCGTTAAATCTTATATATTTCTTCCTGCATAAATATATATCATTTGTATAAAGTCTTATTTTATTAATTTTAGAGATAGAATATATTAAAAAATTGCAAAAATTAAAAATATATGTTACAAAGAAACTGTTTAGAATATTTTTATAATTAAAGGTATTTTTTATGGAACATGTATTTGGTAAATTTAATTATTATGATTTATTTGGTCATCTACTTCCTGGTGTAATTATTGGGCTTTTATTAAATTATTTAATTACTTCTATTACTCTTGATATTAATATTACATTTATTACAGATTCTGTAGTATTTAATTTATTTATATTTTATTTTATTGGTCTTGTATTAAACCGTGTTAGTGCTGTTGCCATAGAAAATCCGCTTATTAAATTAAATATTCTCCATAAAAGCCCCTATGAGCATATTATTAAAGCAGAAAAAGAAGATTATAAACTTGTGCAACTACAGGCTGTTATTATATCATATAGAACTTTTATTGCAGGTTTTTCTCTGATAATATTTTTGCTTATTATTTTATTTATTTTAAATATATTAAATATAAATACAATAGAATTTTTTATTTTACTTTTTGCATTGTTATTTTTAAATATTGTATTTTTTATTTCTTACAAAAAACAATTTAATGGATACACTAAGCGTGTTACTTATCATATAGAAAATAACTCCAGCCATTAAAAAATATTTTTTATTTAAAATTATTATTTCTTGCTAATATTTCTTCTTTTATTATATTGCAAATATAAGTAGGGGATATGGCTTTTACATATTTTCCCAGCTGTAAAATAGATGATATAATTTCTTCCTGCTGTGTTTCATTATAATATATTTCCATATACATATTATTATTTTTTTCATAAATCACCCTGTCATAAAGTGCAAATTTATAAGTGGCACGAAAAAAGGCATTATCAATATTTTTTATTTCTATTATAATAGGATTTTTTTGCCTAGAATATTCTAATATATTTTCTATATCCTGCTCTATTTTTTTATATTTTTTTATATCACTATTTATTTTAATATTTTCTATAATTAAAATAGGTATTGTATTAAGAGTTTTTTTCTGGTTATTAAAATAAATTAAATGTAGGGAATCATCTTCCTGCCTGTATTCTATTTTATATGGCACTATATTTTCAATAATAAATTTTTTATCATTTTCTTTTTTTATTGTAATAGTAATAAATTTATTGTTTTCAATGGCACTTATTATTTTATTAAATATACCTTTTTCATGAATAGTATAAATATGGGGCTTATTATTATTTAATTTTTTTATATATATTTCATTATTTGATAAAGTATATGGAAAATTATTTGAATTTTTTAAATCATTAATAAGCATATTAATGGCATCTTTATCTAAAAATAACAATGCTTTATTATCATGTAATATATCATAAAGCCAGGCTCTTTCTGCTGTTGTAAGCCTTGCAATAATAGGGTTATTATAAATAGGTATAAGGTGATTTTTTTCATTTTTATAAAAAATACAGTTATTATTTTTTATTACATATTTTTTTGTTTCATTAAATGATTTTGTTTTATTAAAAAACTTTAATATTTTATAAACACTTAAACTATTATTACTAGATAAAACAGTATTAATATAGTTAATTAAATAAGCAAAATCTTTATTTTTATATTTATTAAATAAGTCCATAGGCAGCCATTAATTCATCATTATGTTCTTTTAGTTTATTATATAAAAAAGGGTTTATATCTTTATCAACCCTTGCATATCTTCCAAAACCATTTATCCAGGGCACAAGCTCCAGCTGGTTTGTGGTATATATTTCATATATAATAGTATTTTCACCGCTGTAAGTTAGAGTGCCTGTGCGTTTAGTTTTTTCTATGTTATTTATAATATTTGTTTTTAATTTTTCATCTTCAGGTAGTAAAAATATGATTTTTACATAATCATTACTTTTTGCATCTGCCACCATCCATTTATTTTCAAAATCTTTATGAAAATCTGCAGGTTTATATTCTTGTGTATTGCATTCATTTAATATTTTTAGGTTATTAATTTGGTCTATCCGTGGGGTATAATATATATTTGTCTGGGGGTCTATACCATAGCAGTAATGACGGTTGTAGTCGTGTTCTATAATAATTTTTTCCGGTAATAAGTTTCTATTTACCACCATATTATTCTGCTCTGTATAATCAAAATTAATTATTTTTTTATTATTTATAGCTTCTAATATTTTCCATGTAATATTATTATGTATGGTGTTATACATTGCTTTATTTTTATATACAAATATATCAGAACTTGGCATATAGTGGAGCATATCTTCTCCTTTTGGAAAAGAGTATATTAAATATTCATAAATTGTATGGGCAAGCATATACCCAGGCACTGCTAAAGGGTGTATATTATAGAAAAATATAACCATTTCCAGCAGTTTATTTAAAAGCCCAAGATTATCTATATTATTTAACACATCATTTGATATAATATATAACTGTTTAGAAGGGGGTATATTTTGCTCTTGTTTATATTTTTCTATAATACCCATATCCACTAAATCATCAAACATATTTTCAACAGCATAGGCAGTATCGGTATTTTGCACCCTGTCATTAACATCTCCGCATAAATCATTTTTATAAAAGGGTTTAGAAACATCTGTAATGCCTTCCCCTTTATCATCTTTTAAGCCACCGCTTGATATTAACTGCATAAAAGTAAGGTATATTAAAAGCTGCTGGTGGGTGTATGAAGCATATCTATATGTTTCTGCTAAATAGTTTACAGGACATTTATACATATCTGCTATAAAAGTGGTAACAGGTATATTTTCAACGGTTGTTTTTTTAATATACACAGGGTCAATATAATTTATTATACGCCTAATCATATCCCGCTGGCCTGCTGAAAGTTTTTTTTGCTTTGCATTTAAGGTTATGGCAGGCTCTAAATACATTCTATTAACCATTTCCCTAATAGATTCATAATTTTTACGCTCATTTTGAAACTGTTTTGTGTTTTTAATAACCTTTTTCATAACTCACCATAATTTAAATCATAGCATAATTATTTGATAAATAAAAGAAAATATTGATTTTTGAAAATTTTAAAATTTTGTAAATTATTGGTATATAAGTATTATTTATATTTAAAAAATTTTTATACAGGTTTTTTTCATATATATGTTTTTAAAATCATATATAAGCATTTTATCAAAATTATACAAAAAGGTGATATATTATGAAAAAGTTTTTATTTACTTTAATTTTATTATTTATGTTTTCTTATGCTAATGCACAGCAGGCAGGTATTGTCCCTGTGGAAAAATATGAGGATAACAGAACATGGATTAATGAAACTTACAAGCAGAAGTTTAAATATCCTGTAACAGCAGGTGTATTTGGTTTTGGTTATGTTTCTACCACAACAGCCACAGATGGAATATACACATATTCAGTTAATGACTACATAGGTAATGGTGGTGGTTTTAGCATAAGGGGTAAGCTTAGTTTTAACCGCTGGTTTGCTTTAGCATTGGATATGGGCTATAACCACAGTTCAGGGGATATTATAGACTATACAACATCATTTAATACTTTTGAAATAAGGCCAACTCTTGTTTTTCAAAGGGAAACTTTAAGGGGGCAGGCAGGTTTTAACCCATGGGCAGGTATTGGTTTTTCCTGGAGTGCCACATCACTTACAGAAACAAATAAAACCACAGGTAACGATTTTAAATACAGCGACAGTGCATTAGGTTTTGTATTAAATGCTGGCTTTAATTATAATTTTAAAAATATGACAGCAAAACAAATAACTGAA
>CAMEOC010000111.1 GCA_945929285.1 uncultured Mucispirillum sp. | reverse complement strand
GTATCACATGTGTATATACTAACCAATGAAGTTTCAAAGCAAAGCTCTGAATTAACATCTACTATGCAACAGTTTTCTACAATGTTTAAAAATCAAATGAACCATATTAACAATATAGTAGATAATATGGGTGAAACCAATGAATCTTCTGCTGAAATAGTTGATGTAATGACAGAAAATATGAAAATGCTTGGAATATCTGTTAGAAAAACAAACGAAGAAAAAACATTAATTAGCAATGTAAGCAATAATATGGTGGAAATACGAGGCAATACCACAATGCTTTCTGAAAATGTTGAAAGCCTTGCTGGTAAATCCCATGATATAGGTAATATTTTAAATGTTATTAATGATATAGCTAAAAAAACAAACCTTTTAGCATTAAATGCCTCTATTGAAGCAGCAAGAGCAGGAGATTCTGGTAAAGGCTTTGCTGTGGTGGCAGATGAAGTTAGAAATCTTGCAGAAAGAACAAAAAGTGCCACAGAAGAAATAGAAAAAATAATTTTATCTTTACAAAATGAAGCTGTTTCTGCTTCCCAGGAAATGGGTAAAGCATCTAGTGCTGTTAATAAAGGCCTTGAAAATCTTGAAAAAGTAGCCAATGAGATTAATGAAACAATCACTGGTATAAATGGGCTATACCAAAGCATAAGCCCGAGTGCTAAAGATTTAGTTAACCAGCAAAGCCAAATAAAAAATATTACTGAAAATTCAAACAGTATATTACAGGGTATAGAAGAAAGTAATAGAGCTATTGAAGAAATAGATAAGACTGTAATAAGTATGGAAGAACGGGTTTTAAAACTAAAACATGCAGTATCACAATTTAAACTATAATCAAAAAATATGGGGATAACTATGAAAAATATATTTAATAATAAGAGTCTTAGATTTAAAGTTATTTTTACATCTTTAACAGCTATGGTGTTTTGTTTTATACTTCTTACTGTTTTTTTAAATAAAGCTCTTGAAAAAGGCTATGGAAAACTTGCAATAGATAAGCTTTATTTAATTAATGAAAATATTGCAGAACTTGGGCTTAATAGTTTTCTTAATAAATATGATAATATGGTAAATTCACTTGATAGTGTATTTAATATAAACTCCCCAATGGATGCACAAAATTATTTATATATGTTAGATAATTTAAAGGAAAAAGATAATAATATATTAGGTTTTAAAATTGGCTTTGAAACTGGTGAAAAATTTTATGATAAATTAAGCGGTACAAAATATACTCTTGATTATGATATAAGAAAACAAAATTGGTATATTCAAGCAATTAATAATAATAAAACTACTGTTACAGCTCCATATAAAGATATGCAAAGTGGTCATTTAAAAATTACTATTGCAAAACCTATTGTTACTAATAACAATATAAAAGGTGTAATATCTATTGATTTAAAAGTTAGTAATTTATTAGAAAGCATTAAATCTTTTATGGGAACATATTCTATGGCTGATACTTATTTTGTTTATAATAGTAATAATAGTATAGTATTAAGCCCTAATGAAGATGATATAAACCAGGATATTAATAATGTTATATCTTCTATAACATATATTGATAATTATTTAGATAATGGCAAAAAAGTAATGATTTTTAATAAAGGTAATACTCAAATGATGGCAGCTGTTACTAATATTGAAAATACAGACTTTGTATTAAGCGTATATCTTCCATTTAAAGAAGCTACTGCAGTTGCCAGCAAATATATTTATTACTCTATTATTACAGGCATTTTAGTTACATTAGCCATAGGTATTATTATTTTCTTTATTACAAATATTGTATTGAAAAATTTAAAAGTATTTAGCAGCCTTATTGCTCAAGCAGGCACAAGTAATGATTTAACCTTTAAAATACCAGTTGAAACAAATGATGAGCTTGGTATGATTGCTGATAATATGAATAAATTTTTATATACTGTTCATAATGTTATGATTCATGTGCAGGAATCAAGTATAGATTTATCTTCCGCCAGCACACAGCTTTCTGCCAGTATGGAACAGATTTCTTCTAATTTTGAAATGCAGGCAGGGCAAGTAAATATAATGGTAAATGATATAGAAAATATTATTTCTACTTTTACAAAAACAGCTAATATTATTAGTGAAAATATTTCATCTCTTGCAAATATAAATGAAAAAACATCATATATGATAGAAAGTTTACAAAGCATAAAAGTAGATATGGGCGAAATACATTCAAATTCAAAAAACCTTTCATATAATATAGATAAACTTTCTACCAGTTCAAATGATATTGGAGTTATTTTATCTGTTATTAATGATATTGCAGGCCAGACTAATTTACTTGCTTTAAATGCTGCCATTGAAGCTGCAAGGGCTGGAGAAGCTGGTAAAGGCTTTGCTGTGGTGGCAGATGAAGTTAGAAAACTAGCAGAAAGAACGCAAAAAGCAACTGGCGAAATTGAGGCTATTATATCTTCTTTACAGGATGAAACCCTTAATGCTTCAAATCAAATGGGTAATGCAAATAATGTAATACAATACAGCACTAAAAACTTAAATGAAGCAACTGATGATATTGAAACTACAGCAACTGGCATAAATCAGGTATATATTAAAATGGAACCTACTGTTAAAATTCTAAATAATCAGCAGGAAAAATTAAAACCTGTTACAGAAACTGCACTAAATATAGCAGATGATATTACTAGTAACCAGGAAATGGTAAATAAGGTGGCTTATATTGTAAACAGCTTGCAGGAAAAATCTGTAAAATTACAGCATATGATAGAACAGTTTAAATTATAATATTATATCTATATTATAATTTTTGCTTATATTACAATCTTTTATAATAAAAGCCTGCATATATTATTTAAGATAATAATTTAATATACAAATATTATTATTCTCTATTTAAAATGTATTATAGCTTTTATAATACATTTTAAATTTTATAATAAAAGTATAAAAAATATAATTATAAATAAAATATAATAAATAAAAGTGTTAAATAATAAACATAAATACGCATTATTATATTCTTTTTAAAAGTATATTATAAATTATATATTAAATATTGAAATTTTTATATTTATAATAACTTAAATTACATAGTTATTTATTACTAAAATAATAAAAGAAATAAATTAAGAAAACTTTATAATATAAAATTATCCTTTATAAATAATTATAATTTTTAAAAACATAATATTTAAAAAGATAAGTAATAATATTATAAAAATTAGTGATGTATATTTTATATAAAAGAATATTAAAAATTATAAATAAAAAAACTATTATAAATAGTTACTAATATTAAGATTATAAATTGAGCCTAAAAGTAGCTAAGCCCTGCAAATGCAGGGCTTATACTTTATATTTTTAAATAATTTTAAAAATTTTTTTCATGCCCCATTTAAGAGGCTTTAAAAAATAGCTTATTATATAAACTATCTTTTTGGTTTAGCTGTTGCCTTAATGTAAACTATACCATTTTTATGCCCTGGAATAGAGCCTTTAACGAGTATAACATTTTTTTCAGGCATAACTTTTACAACTTTTAACCTTTGAGTTGTAACAGTTTCCACACCTAAGTGACCAGCCATTTTTTTACCTTTGTTTACTTCTGCAGGCCATTCTTTCATACCAATAGAACCAAGTCTACGGTGAAAGCCTGAACCGTGACCACCAGGGCCACCTGCGAAGTTCCAGCGTTTCATACCACCAGCGAAACCTTTACCTATTGTTACGCCTTGGATATCAACTAAATCACCTTCTGCGAAAATTTCGCTATTAAGTGTTTGACCAACATTATATTCATCAATAGCATCAACGCGAACTTCACGAAGATATTTCATTGGCTTAACATCTGCTTTTTTGAAATGCCCAGCCATTGGTTTATTAACTTTCTTTTCTGAGAGTATCTCTTCGAACCCGATTTGTATAGCGTTATAGCCATCAGATTCAACGGTTTTTTTCTGTACAACTACACATGGTCCTGCTTGTACAACCGTAACCGGAATAACCGCCCCGTTCTCAGAGAATATTTGAGTCATCCCGATTTTTTTACCGATAATTCCCTTTACCATTTATTCCTGCCTTATTAGAGTTTAATCTCTACGTCTATGCCCGCAGATAGCTCAAGATTCTTAAGCGCATCAATTGTTTGAGGGTTATACTCAAAAATATCTATTAAACGCTTATGAGTCCTTATTTCAAACTGCTCACGAGAGTTTTTATCTACGTGAGGTGAACGCGTTACACAAAATTTTTCTATGCGTGTAGGCAGTGGTATAGGACCCACTACCCTTGCGCCAGTTCTTTTAGCTGTATTTACAATGTCTTTAACAACTTTATCTAAAATTTTGTGTTCAAAAGCTTTAAGTTTTATTCTTATCTTTTGATTTTCCATTATAATCTACCAGCCTGATTACTCAATGATTTCAGTAACAACGCCTGCACCAACTGTTCTACCGCCTTCACGGATAGCAAAGCGTAAACCTTTTTCCATAGCGATAGGTTGGATAAGTTGTACTTCACAGCTGATGTTATCACCAGGCATAACCATTTCTGTGCCTTCTTGTAAAGTGATAATACCAGTAACGTCTGTAGTTCTGAAGTAGAACTGTGGACGGTAACCACCGAAGAATGGAGTGTGACGGCCACCTTCGTCTTTATTTAAGATATAAGCTTCAGCTTTGAATTTTTTGTGTGGAGTAATAGAGCCTGGTTTAGCTAATACTTGACCGCGCTCAACTTCATCTTTTTTAGTACCACGGAGTAACACACCGATGTTATCACCAGCTTCACCTTGGTCTAAAAGTTTGCGGAACATTTCAATACCAGTAACTGTTGTTTTAGTTGTGTCGTGAATACCAACGATTTCAACTTCTTCACCAACTTTAATAACACCACGTTCAACTCTACCAGTAACAACTGTACCACGGCCAGAGATAGAGAATACGTCTTCTATTGGCATTAAGAATGGCTGGTCAACAGAACGCTCTGGAGTTGGGATGTAAGAGTCTAATGCTGCTAATAAATCCCATATTGGTTTAGTTTGAGTTTCATCTGTTGGGTTTTCTAATGCTTTT
>CAMEOC010000110.1 GCA_945929285.1 uncultured Mucispirillum sp. | reverse complement strand
GCATGGGGTGATAATTATCATGGTGAGGTAGGGGTTGGTGATAATGTCAATAAAAATACACCTACTAAAGTAAATTTACCTAGTAAGATTAAAAAACTAATAATAGATAGGTCATCTGCTTATGCCATACTGGAAGATGGCTCACTTTATGCATGGGGTTATAATCATAATGGTAAACTGGGGGTTGGTGATTATATGGATAGAAATACACCTACGAAAGTAAATTTACCTAGTAAGATTGAAGATGGTTCATATGACACCACATCTGCTTATGCCATACTGGAAGATGGCTCACTTTATGCATGGGGTAAGAATGAATATGGTGAACTAGGGGTTGGTGATGAAGTAAATATAAATACACCTACGAAAGTAAAGTTACCTAGTAAGATTAAAGAACTAATAATAGTAGATGGTTCATCTGCTTATGCCATACTGGAAGATGGCTCACTTTATGCATGGGGTAAGAATGAATATGGTGAACTAGGGGTTGGTGATGAAGTAAATATAAATACACCTACGAAAGTAAAGTTACCTAGTAAGATTAAAGAACTAATAATAGTAGATGGTTCATCTGCTTATGCCATACTGGAAGATGGCTCACTTTATGCATGGGGTAGTAATAGTAATGGTATACTAGGGGTTGGAAAAAGCTTCACTATATATACACCAGAACAAGTAACTGGTATTAATGGTACTATTAAAGAAATATTTAGTTCAACATCTATATATGGAGTAAATCGATATTTCCTAACTGAAGATGATTTGCTTTATGTAACAGGTTGGGGGGAAGATTCAAACTATCCTGTAAAAATAGAATTTAAAGATAAATAATAATAGGTGGAAATATATTATGAAATACTATTTACATAGAATATCACACGAATCAAACATCTCATATCCATTACTTGATAATGGTTTACTATCTATCGGATGGTCAGACTTCAGTAACAGAGAATTTTTAGATAATGTTAGGAAAAATGGTAAAAATTATCTAACTGATAAATTTCGTGAAGAATGGAACATGACTCCAAAAAATCGCCATTCTTTATATAGGTTTATAACAAATATGGAGCAAGGAGATATTGTAATTGTTCCAAAATGGCAATCATTTGATGTATATGAAATTTTAGAAAAAGCTGTACCTGTTTCAGAAATTACTTTGCCTGATAATCTACATACTTACAGTAATCGTTCTATAATACTTAAAGATAACTTACTTTATACTGATAATGAGATAGTAGATTTAGGGTTTATAATAAAAGTAAAAAAAATAGAACAAAATATTCCAAGATATGAATATGCCGATGCTGCATTAACAGCCAGAATGAAAATTCGCCAAACAAATGCTGATATATCAGATTTGAAAGATAGTATTGATAAAGCCATTGAAGCATTTAAAATCGGCAAACCTATTAATTTAAGGTCAGAGATAATTTCAAATATTAAAGATACTGTTCTTAATATAGTAAAGACTGATTTAGTTCCTGATAAATTAGAATATCTAATTAAATGGTATTGTGAAAAAGCAGGAGCATCTTTTGTTAATATTCCAGCAAAAAATTCTGGAGATAAACAAGGAGATGTGGACATTGTTGCAACATTTGAAAATATTAGATTAATTTTATATATACAGGCAAAATTTCATCAAAATGAAACAAACAGCTGGGCAATAGAGCAAATAAATGATTATTATGAAAATATATCTAATAGTAATGATGATGGATATTCTCGTGTTGCATGGGTAATTACAACTGCAGATAAATACAGTGAAGAAGCAATTAAACAAGCTAAAGAAAAGAATATTATTCTTATTACTGGAAGTCAATTTGCAGAAATGCTTTTAGATGTTGGTTTTAGTGGTATGAATGTATAATATATTTATAAATATGCTTGTTATGCTTGATAATCTTGAAATATAGTAACTCATATAAACAGGGCAGTTTATACTGCCCTTTACTTTTATTATTCACTAAATTTAATTGCAATTATTTTATATTTTTTATACAAATATATCAGGCTCTTTTCTTGCACCGTATTTTTTCTTAAATGGTATTTCTGAAAGGAAATGCAGTATTTTATTTAAATGTCTTGCTCCCTGCGGACATATTGCAGCACATCCCATACAGGTAATACATTTTGTTTTATCTGTTTTTCTTGGGTTTTCTGCTGGTATTGCATTTACTGGGCAGTTTTGCACACAGGCGCCGCATGTAGTGCATTTGCTGTCCCCTGTAGGTTTCAGTGGTATGCCGTTATATTCTCTGTATGGAAAATCGCCTGGCAGATTAAGTTTTTCTATATCTAAAATATTTTCTATATTTTTTAATTTATTTTTTACTCTTTCTGCAAACTCTTTTATTTTTTCATTATCCTGTGCATCGGGCCTGTTAACTGCTACTTCTGTCATAATAGAATGGTTTGCAATAAAAGCAGCTGCAGCAATAACAATAAATCCTTTTTCTGATAAAATATTCTGCATTTCTAAAAGTGCATCTTCATAAGCTCTGTTGCCATAAACTGCAATTATTACAGCAGGGGTGTTATTTGATTTCATTTTTTCAAGCTGTTTTATCATAATATCTGGCACTCTGCCACCATATACAGGGTATGCAAATACTGCCAAATCATTTGATGAAAAATTTACAGCTGTATCACGCTTTTTATAGCTTGTAATATTATATTTTTCTGCTTCATAGCCAAGGCTTGATACAAAAAGAGATGTAATATCCCCTGTTTTTCTTGCTGGGCTGAAAAAAACTGATTTTGATTTGCTGATTTCCATAACTCACTCTTATCTTTTAAAAATTATATAATATCTTTCACGGCTTTGTCCCATATTAAGCTCATATTCAAACTTGCAGTAGTTTTCTACATCAAAATTTTTTTCATCTATACTGCTTGTATCCGTATAGCCATATTTTTGTATATTTGAATATATGCTCAAGTCTATATGTTTTTTACATCATCTGCTGTGCAGTTATCCATATAATCAAAGGTTAAGTTATATTCATTACCAGCAGCACCTTCTGTAAATTTTAAGTTATCAAATTTTTCATTTAGTAAAAATTTAATAAACTCTCCTCCAAAGCTGTTTGGAATATTGCCTTTTATTTGAAAAGAAAGCCTGCCTTTATTATTATAATAAAACACCATAGCCTTATCTCCCTTGTTTTATGGCATTATATACTGCTTCCACTGCTTTATCTACCCCTATTTTTGAGCTTTTTATATACATATCATACCTGGAAGCTTCACCCCAGTTTCTGCCTGTATAATAGTTATAGTGGTTACGGCGAAGTTGGTTTGTTTTTTTAATATAGTTTATGGCTTCATCTTCTGTCAAATGAAATTCTTCTGCTACTCTTTTTTTGGCAAAATCCACATCTGCTGATATAAATATATTAAAACAGTTTGGGCAGTTATCAAGCACCACATCGGCACATCTGCCAACTATTATACAGTTTCCTTTTTCCCCTGCTTCTTTTATTATTTTACTTTGGGCAATAAAAAGCTTATCATCATCTGATAAGTTTTCTTCATTAAATATATTATCCATTGAAAGATATCTTAAAAGCATTTCCCCTTTTGTCATCTGCTGGTCGTTTTTTTCTATAAACTCACTATTTAATCCGCTTTTTTCCACTGCCTGTTTTATAAACTGCCTGTCTATAAATTCCCAGCCTAATTTTTTGGCTAATTTTTGCCCTATCTCTCTACCACCGCTTCCAAGCTCTCTACCTATGGTGATAATATTATAGCCCTGCATAACATTCCTGCTTTTTTCCTTTCGCTCTATAAACCTTGTAATATAAGGGCTTATTACTGGGTTTAATTTACCTATTATAAAGCCTATTAAAAGGGCAGATATTACTGTTCCTTCCCTTACTCCTATTATACCGTTTAATAAAAAATAACCAGATATTACACTAAATAATACAAGGCTTACATCAAAAGCAATTTTAACCTGACCAAATGGGCGTTTTAATACCTTTGCAACAGTTATCATTAACCCATCACCTGCTAAATATAAAAGCTTTGGTGTTACTTCAAATATAATGCCTATTGCAACCAGTAATGAGCCCAGCAATACATATAATATCTGCACAAAATAATTAGGTGCTATAATTGATGAAGTTATAAACATTGAAAAATCTATTAAAAACCCAAATAAAAAGCTTACTACTATTTGAAAATATTGTGATTTTTTAAATTCTTTTCTTAAAATTATTACTTGAGCTATAACCATTGTTATATGCATACCCACTGTTAGCTGCCCCAGTGTCCAGCTTGTAAAGTAGTGGGAAAAGACATATGGCGGGCATGATATAGGTGTTATACCTAAACTGCTTCTTATGGCAAAAGCTATACCCAGGGACATTAAAAATAACCCAAATACTGATATTATTAATCTTTCTATAAATGATTTTATTTTCATTTATCCTCCATTAAGTTGATTTAATCAAAAATATTACATAAATTAAGCTCTGCAAAAACAGAGCTTAATAGTTTATATATTTATTATAATTTAAAAAATAATCAAACTGCTTATAATATGAGAGTTTTAAAGTGATTTTTATACATCTTTAGAAAGGTTAGATGCGTTTTTATGGTGTTCCATCATTTCTTTTCTAAGGCTTACAATATATTTGCTGTATTCTTCATCTTCTTCACTAACATATTTTTTGCCTTTCATAAGTATTTCAATGGCTTTTTGCAGAGAATCAACCCTTTGAAAGCCAGATTTTCTATCAGTTTTAGCAAGTTCTGCTTTAGCTTCTTTTATAAAGTGTTTTTTAGCAAACTCTGCCACTATTTCGTCTAACTGTTCTAAATGTTTTACTATTTCTATATTTTTATTTAATAATTTGATTTGCATATTTTGCAGTCTTGGAGAGAATTGAGCAGAATCAAGCACCAATTCTTTAATGTATTCAAACCTGCCCATAGCCATATCAAAGCTAACATTAGGCTGGTTAATGATTTCTGCACTTTTTCTAATATTTTCCATTGTTCTAGAAAGGGCTGGCAGGCTTAAATCGACCTCTTTTATCTGCCCAGTTCTAGGGTCTCGCATTTTCCTTAATTCGCCTTCTTCTACAT
>CAMEOC010000109.1 GCA_945929285.1 uncultured Mucispirillum sp. | reverse complement strand
CTTATACGAAAAGAACTAAAAATAGCAGAAAATAATGAAACACCAGAAACAGCTATAAGCGGAAAATATCGCTCTAAAAGATTTAGTTTTGGCTACCCATTATGTCCTGATGTGGAAAACAATACTATTATTGCAAATATGCTGCAAAGTGAAAGGATTGGGGTAAAAATGAGCCAAAGCCACCAAATGCATCCAGAATATTCTACTTCTGCATTTATTATACACCACCCAAATATTAAGTATTAAAAATATTATGCAGGCTTTTTTGAGCCTGCATTTTTTATCTGTATTAAACTTATAAGATACTTCGCCTAAAGGCTCAGTATGACTTATGAGTAAAGATGCCACTTCCTGTAGCTTTTATAATTTCATAAACTCTTTATGCCAAATTATACCTTTATGGACTATTAATACTTTTTAGGACAATATGTATTTTTATATGTGTTAGAGTTTTTTCATAACAATAAATGTGAGGAAACTTTATGAAAATATATTCGTGGAATAGTCAAAAAATATCTATTAATGATAATGGTAAAATAAAAACATTATCCCCTTTTTTTCTTGTTGATGAAAATAAGGCTCACCTTTTTAATGATAACAGCTTTACTAATATAAGTGATATTTTAAATGTGGAAGAAATGCAAAATATCTCCCAAAATATTAAGCTTGTTATATCTGATTTTAAAGATGAAATAATGGAACATAATAATGAAATAAATGCTTTTAAAGAAAATGTTAATAATGCTTTTAATAAATTATGCCAGATAGAAAATACTTTAAATGAAATAAATATTATAAAAGCAAAGTATGAAGAAATGCTTAGTAATATAAATAAAATGTATGAAGATATAAAAAATATATATGATAAAATAGAAGTAAAAGAAAAAAACATTACTGAAAATTTTAGTAATTTAGAAAAAAACACGGCTGTGCTTTCTACAAAAACATCAGACATTTTAGAACAGGCTGAAAATAAAATGGCTTCTAAATATTTTAATATGAGGCTTAGTTTAGAAAATATATATGAAAAATATATAAATGAAATAAAAAAACATAACACATCCTGCCAAAAATATAGTGAAATAAGCAAAAAATGGGCAAGTAATCCATGAAATATACCTGTGGAAGAAAACTTATACTCTGCAAGGCATTATGCTCTTTTAAGGGTGCATGAGGTGAAAAATGGATAGCACATCTTTTGTAAATGTAACAATATCTAAGAAAGGGGCAGAAAATAGAACAAGCCCTGTATATGTTTCAGAAGCAGGCACTCTTTCCCTGCAGGATATATTATCTGAAAAACCGTCAGATTTTCATAAGCAGATAGATATTTCCTGGATAAGTGATGCCCTTAATAAAAAAGCTATGGAAGTAAAATATGCCCCCTGGGATGCACTGCCTATGCCACATGGGCTTTGGTGCTTTTCTGCCTATGGTAATAATACTATAATTGCAGTAGAAAATAGTGGCAATATTGCAGTATCTTATGATTTTTGCAAAAGTTTTACTAAAAAAAATGTATGTGATAATATTTCTGGTATTGCTTTTGGTGATGATTTATTTGCTGTAATATCTTCTAATGGTAAAATATATATAAGTAGTGATAATGGTGCAGTATTTACTGAAATAACTTATGAAAGCTATAATTTTACTTGTATTGCTTATAATAATGGCACATTTTTATTAGGCACTGCCTGTGGTAAAATATTTGCCACAATGGATAAATTTGTAAATTTTACAAAAATAGCAGATTTTAATGATATATATTTCACAAAAATATTATATGTTAATAACATTATTATGGCTTTAAGCAGTAATGAAAGTAAAAACTTAATATATTCAAAAGATTTTGGTGCTTTTTGGAATATATTTAATATGCCCTTTTCACAAGGTGCTTCTATATGCTATGGGAAAGATAAGTTTATTGCCTGCTCTGCAGAAAGTAATGAAATATGCTTTTGTTTTGAAAAAGATATAAAAGATAATAACCCACTTTGGCAAAAAATTACCCTTTATAAAGATAATATTTTTTCTGATATTGCTTTTGGTTTAGGGGTTTATGTGCTTGTTTCCTTAAGTGGTGTTACCATGGCAAGTTATGACGGTATAAAATGGATAGAAACAAACTGCCCAGATGGTGCATGGGCAAATATACTTAGGACAGATTACTTTTTTACAGCCTTTTCTATATCTGAAAATAAAGATAATTTACTGGCTGCAAAATCTTCAAATGGTGGGCTAGCAGGTATTATGTTTGCCACTTTAGAGGAAGTGATAAGTGATGAAAATGTTGATAAATCTATAAATCCATATACTTTAAAAGATTACTTAAAATATAAAACAGGTAAAAATAAGGGGCAGTACCCTGTATATGGTGATGATTTATTAATTGAATGCACAAGTATAAATTCCAGGCAGATAAAATATAATATTATAGATAACAAAAGCAGTATAATTGATTTTAATGATATAAAAACTGCAGGTATATATTTAATAGAAAAAATGCTAAATAATGCCCCAATGGAATATAATATTATATATTTACAGGTGAAAGAATTTAATGGCAAAATTTATCAATACATAAGTGATGATGATAGGTTTATTGCTGGCTTTAAAAGATATTATAATGCAGAATGGTTTAAATGGCAGGAAGAAAAAATATATGATGATAAAATACATATAAAAACTAACAGCACTTTTGAAGAAAGCAGTAATATTTTAATGGATAATAATAGTGTAATAAAAAAAGTGCCAAAAGAAAATATCTTAGAAAATATAATAAAACTGCTTTTAGAGCATGGAAAAATATATTACTGGAATGATATGCAGTCATATTCTTTTGGTGCTTTAGTTTTAGGCAGTGATAAATGCCTTTATTTTTGTTTGCAGGAAAACGGCACTGCTTATAATATTATTTGTAACCCAGTATCAATGAGAAATTACTGGGTAAAAATCATAAATAATGACGGTAAACTTATGGCAGATAATTTATCTGTTACATTAGGGGCTTTTGCTTTGCTTAATGAAATATCATTAAGCGATAACAGGTTAAAAAATTTACTGCCTATTTCTAAAGGTGGCACTGGTGCTGCCTCTTTCCAAAATGCTGCTAATAATTTATTAAAAAGTGTGCCTAATATATCTAATATGGCAGACAGTGAATATATATATGTATATTCTGCTGGCAATGTGAAAAAAATAAGCCTTTCTTCACTTAATAGCATATTAAAAGCATCGCTTCCCATAGGTTTTATTTATATGCAGTTAAGGGGGCAGTCAACACCTGATGTGCTTTTTAAAACAACTGGTAAATGGCAGGATATAAGTGCCACATATGCAGGGGAGTTTTTTAGGGCTGTTGGGGGTAATAGTGCTGCATTTGGAAGCAAACAAAATGAAGGCTTGCCAAATATAACAGCAAACTGGGGAGAAACTTATTTAAGACAAAATAAAAACATTCAACCTAGTGGTGCTGCCACAGGATCGGTTGCACTTGCACAGGCATTTGGTAATTCCACTGTAACAAGTATAAACAGTATAGGCTTTAATGCTTCCTATGCAAATACTATCTATGGTTCTTCTACTCATGTAACACCTTATAACTCAGCTATTAGAATATGGAAAAAAATATCTTAAAGGGAGCAGATTATGGCAGAATATATGGTTATACAAGATAATATAATAAAGGCAATTTATTGCGGGGAAGTAGAAAGTAATGAAAATATAATACCACTTCCAGAAAATCATCAAGTGCAGGTTGGGGATAATATTATATGTTATAATAAAGATTATACCCGTAAAAATAATGTGGAGCTTATAAAGCTAGGGTTTATGCAGCTACCACAAGGATATAAATTAGAGCAGGATAATATGGTAGAAATGAGCCTTGATGAAAAAATATTAGCAGGATTAGAAGAATTGCCACGGTTTTGTAAAATTGTAGATAATATTATTGTGGAAATGGAAGAATATGAAAAGCTTGCAATTATGCAAAAGCAGGAAAAAGAAGACTACCATAGAAAAAAGCGGGATAATTTAATAAATGAAGAAATATGGAAAATCAGCAGGCATGAGCAGGAAAAATTACTGGGAATAAAAACTACATTAAGTGATGATGAGTTTTTAAAACTATTAAAATATATTCAAGATTTAAGAGATATAACTATTCAAGAATATTTTCCAGATTTTGTAGATTACCCAGAAAAACCTTAAAAAATGGGGGCTTATAAGCCCCCATAATGTTGAAATATCATCTTACAATACGGCCATAAGTGTAATATGGCTCTTTGTCCGGTGGTAAAATATTTGGATAGTACTTATAAGCATTTGCTTTAGTATCTCCATTAATACCATTTGTAAAAAAATGAAATTTATTAGACTGTAAATCTTTAATATCATTCGATTTTTTCTTTATCCATGTATATACATTTACAGTTGCAATGCTTTCTGACCATGTTTGATATAGTTTTAAATTACCATTATCAAATGTTACTTGAGCTGATGTTTTGCCTGCTGTTCCAAAACCATTTTTATTATATGTAGCAGTTGCATACTCTGTATATTGGTATTGACCTTTTGCTGCCATTACTTTAGCACTATTTCCTGCTATACTTGGGATACCAGTACCATTATGCATTTTACTACTATCCATTTGGATTTTGCTTTTAATAACAACATTTTGCCCCTGTATTTCAATGGTCATTTCACCTACCATACGCTCAACACCACCATATTTAGCTGTAGTGCTTACATCCAAAAATCCATTGGACTGTTCAAAGTCTATTATTTGATATGTGCCTTGAAGTGAAGATACATCATCTGCATTTAATGGTGTATATACATGCACATCATATGTGGCTTCTAAATTGTTCTCTGTTACTGCTTTTATAGTAGTTGTTCCTAAATTATGCCCTGTAACCACACCAGTTGCTTCATCTACACTAGCTATTGTTGGGTTAGATGATGAATATGTGATTTTGCTTGATGGCTGCAACCCTTCCAAAACAGGAAAAAGTGTATTTTCTTCACCAGCTACCAAGCCTATATCAACTTTTTCAAATGCTATTTTTGTTGGCAGTGATTGAATTCTTAAAGTATAAACTGCCTGTACTGCAC
>CAMEOC010000108.1 GCA_945929285.1 uncultured Mucispirillum sp. | reverse complement strand
CAGGAAGCCAGCCGAAATACCACTGGGCATCTTCGTCCCCTGAGCCAAGTATTACCACCTGGCAAACCATGGAATTAACAGCTCTTTCCACAGCCCCTGCCAAAAGCCCTAAGCCCTTTTGGGAAGCAAAACGGCCAATAAATGCAAAAAGTGGCACATTTGGTGCATCGTTTAAGTCAAACATTTTTTGCAGTGCTTTTTTATTTGCTTTTTTACCTGTTTTATATGTTTTTATGTTATATTGTTTTGGTATTAAAGTATCTACTTCCGGGTTCCATACATTTGTATCAATACCGTTTAATATACCGCATAAATCTGCAGAACGGCTTCTTAATAAGTCATGGAGGCCACCTGAGCCAATAGGACCCATTATCTCTCTAGCATAGGTTGGGCTAACGGTTGTAATTTTATCTGCAAAAGCTAAACCGCCTTTTAAAATATTTAACCTGCCAAAAGATTCAAAGGCTCCAGCGTTAAAGTCGTTTAAATATATTTTAGCATAATCTAATACTGAAGCATCAAAGTTACCCTGGTAGCCAATATTATGTATGGTGATTACAGAGCGAGTGCCCCAGAAAAAAGCATCTTCACCGCATTTTAAGTAGTAGGGGATATAAGCAGTCTGCCAGTCGTTGGTGTGTATTATATCTGGCTGAAACTCTAAATCTTTTGCCAGCTGCATAGCTGCACGGCAGAAAAAAGCATACCTATATGGGTTGTCAGCATATTCGCCGCCACTGTCGTGGTAAATACCTGGCCTGTCAAAATATTTATTAAATTCTATAAAATAAACATCGTTTCCAAAAGGCTCTTTTGTGTGGTAAACGCTGTACCATTCTTCACAGTTACCCATGTGGCAGCATGCAGAATCCATTATTCTTTCTAGTTTATATTTTTCCCTGTTTACTTTTGAGTATAAAGGCATTACAGATATTACATCAATACCTTTTTCCTTTAATGCAATAGGAAGTGCAGAAGAAACATCTGCTAAACCGCCTGTTTTTGCATAAGGTGCTATTTCACTGGCAACAAATAATACTTTTATTTTGCTCATTTACCCCTCCGAAAAAGAATAATTTTTTATATCCTACCACATTTACTTATAATTTACAAGGTTAGTATTAATATCCTTTATAACTTTTGTGTTTTTCCAAAGCAGGTATGCAAGTATTATGGTAGTAAATTCTGCCACAGCAATAGCCATATACAGCCCTTTTTCTGCATATATAAATGGTAAAAGGTATATACATATTACAGGCAGTATAAGCCCCCTTAATGCTGCAACCACCACAGAGTGAAATGGTTTTTGTAATGCTGTAAATGATGAGCTAAATACAATATTTAAGCCTAAAAATAAAAAGGCATATTTTGTGTATTCTGCAAAGGTTAGGGCAATATTAAAGGCTTCTTTATTTTCCTGTGGGTTTAAAAGAAAAGCTATTATAGTTTCAGGTATAAATGTAAATAATAAAAATGCAGAAACACCTATAAATATTACTGAAAACCTTGCAAGCATAAGCATTTTTTGTATGCGGTAGTATTTTACTGCACCAAAGTTTATGGAAAGCAGCGGAACTAAAGAATCCCCCACAGCATAGCACAACATATTTACAGCCCACAGGGAAATATTAATAAAAGCAAAAGCTTCCACCCCAAAAGTGCCAAGGCTTTTTTCCATTATATGGTTAAAAAGATAAGCTATTATGGCAACAGAAGCTTCACTGAAAAGCTCTGATGAGCCGTTATAGGCAGCAAGCACAATTTCTTTAAAACTGCCAATATATTTTGTTAGTTTTAGGCTGCCTTTTTTAAATACAAAGTGCATAAGCAGTAAACATGTGGAAACCATAAAGGATAAGCCAGTGCCAAGGGCAGCCCCTTCTATACCCATATCCATTTTTACTATAAATATATAGTCTAGTATAAAGTTTAGTATGGCACCTAATAATACTGCAAAAGAAGCAAGATATGGGTTGCCGTCTGTTCTAATTAATACAGATAAAGAATATTCTAAAGCCTGAAATAAAAAGAAAAGTGAAACCATTTCCAAATAGGGCTTTGCATATACCATTATTTCATCATTAGCATGTAAAAGCCTTGCCACATCGTAGCTGAAAAAATAGCATACTGCTGAAAAAAACAAGGAAATAAAGGTTATACTTATCATCACTTTTGTGAAAACTGCACTTGCTTTTATTATCCTTTGTTCCCCTAGATATGTGCCTGTAAGAACAGCTGCCCCAATGGAAAGCATTATAGATATACCAAATACAATAGTAATAAGCGGCATAATAATATTAACAGCAGCTAAAGCCACAGGGCTTACATATTTGCTTACAAAATAAGCATCCACCAGTGTTACAGAGCTCATGGCAATAAGCCCTACCATATTAGGCAGCATAAATTTGAAAAAAGTTTTATATATATTGCCCGAAGCAATTTTTAAATCATTGTTATTTAACATAAATCATCTTTTTAATAATACTTTGTAGTTTAAAAGAAATAAAGTTACTGCCACTAAAAATGTAGTAAGTTCACTTACTGACAGAGTAAAATAAACGCCTTTTAATTCAAATAATTTTGGCAGAAATAAAAGCATGCAGTAAGGCATAATAAGTGAGCGAAGGGAAGCTATTACTGCAGATTGTTTTGGCAGCAGCATAGCTGTAAAGTATGATGAAAGCACCATATTTATACCACTTAATAAAAAGGCCCATTTTACAAAAGATATAAATTCTACTGAAATACAAAAAGCTTTAGATTCTTCATTTTTTATAAATAAGCTTGTTAATTCATGGCTAAAAAGGCTTAAGGTTATAAATATACCAACACCGTTTAAGAATGTGAAAAATGCACCAGTTTTTAATATATTTTTTATTCGCTGATATTTTCCTGCCCCATAGTTTGTGGAGATTAATGGGTTTAGTGTATCTGCTGCCCCATAGTTTACCATATTACCAAGCCACATTATATAATTTATGGCAGAAAAAGCAGCCACCCCTTCTTCATTGGCACATTTTAGCATGGTTATATTAAATAAAGCCATGGTAATACCCACAGATATTTCATTTAAAAATTCAGATAAACCGTTATAGCTGGATTTTATTACCTGCAAAATATTTGGTTTTTGAAATGATATTTTTAAGTTTCCTTTTTTACGCATAAAATGTATAAAAAGAATTGAAAAACTTACAATAAATGATAGACCAGTAGCATAAGCTGCACCTTTTACCCCCATATCTAATACTGCTATAAATATGGCATCTAGTATTATGTTTGATACAGCACCAGTTATTAATGCAACTGATGCAAGTACAGGAAAACCATCTACTCTTGCAAAAATAGATAAACCATAACCTATAGTTGTAAAACATATAAATGGTAGTATTGTTTTTAAGTAAGTAACAGCAATAGGTGTAGTTTTTTCACTTCCACCAATAAGTTTTATAATGTTTTCTGTAAATATGTATATTAAAAGGGATACAATTAAAGTAACAGCAAATACACTTATAATAGAGCTTGTAAAAACAGCATTTGCTTCTTTATTGTTTTGTTCCCCAAAAAGTTTACCTGTTGCAACGGCACCGCCTATCATTATCATCATAGATAAGCCCCATATAAAACTAAATACAGGGTTTGCAGTATTAACAGCAGCTAAACTCATTTCCCCCACATATCTGCCAATAAATATGGCATCTACAATACCAGCAGAGGATAAAAGCACAAGGCTTAATATATTAGGCACAGCAAACTTATAAAAAAGCCTGCTTTCCTTTAATGTTATAATATTTGATTGTTTTGTTTCCATAATTATCACTTTTTTAGGCAAAAAAAGCCATTAAGGCATAATTTTAGCCTTTAATATAAAATTTAATGTTTAAAATTGTGGTTTTAAAATAAGATGTAAAGATATTGTTATATGAAAAGTGGTGGTTTAATAAAAAACCTGTCAAAAGAAAGTTTTGAATAATACGATGATTGTGGGTATAGATTCATAATAAGCACCTATGTTTTGAATATACTATAAATTTTAATGAAAGTCAAAGGAAAAAAATAAAATTTAAAATATGTGCTTTTTTTATTGACATAATTGTTTTATATGGTTATCTTCCATTCAAGTAGTTATTTTTTAAAACTGCAAATGTAAGAAAATTATATAGGGAAATAATATGAATTTTCAAGAATTTTCAAATAAAATTGCTGGTATTGATTATGATAAGTTAAAAAGCGAAGCTAATATTTGCCGTGGTGATATTTTAACCATGACAACTTTAGCAGCAAGCGGCCACCCTGGTGGTTCTATGTCTACTATTGATGTTTTGCTTACTGTTTATAATATTGCAAATATTAATAGATTTAACCTGCACGATTTATCTCGCGACAGGGTTATAGTTTCCCACGGGCATATTTCCCCTGCTGTTTATTCAAGCCTTGCTCGTATAGGAATACTTCCACAGGAAGAATATATTGCTTACTTTAGAAAAGCAGGCAGTATATATGAAGGGCATATAGAACGCTCTATTCCTGGTGTGGAGTGGACAACTGGTAACTTAGGCCAGGGGTTATCTGCTGCATGCGGTATGGCAGTGGCAGGAAAGGTAAGCGGTCATGAATTTGATGTTTTTGTTTTCATGGGCGATGGGGAACATGAAAAGGGGCAGATTACAGAGGCAAGGCGTTTTGCTTCTAAATATAACCTTTCAAATATTACAGTAATTGTAGACTATAACTGCCTGCAAATTTCTGGAGATATTGCAGAAGTTATGCCTGCTATGAATATTGCAGAAAGCTACAAATCAGACGGTTGGGAAATATTAAGTATTGACGGCCATGATTATAAAGATATTACAGGTGCTTTATTAAAGGCAAAATCTTGCCCAAAACCTGTGTGTATTATAGCTAATACTAAAATGGGCTCAGGTGTTTCTTTTATGGAAAATGTTGCATCATACCACGGTGCACCACTTTCTGAAGAACAGTATTCTAAAGCTATGGCAGAATTAAATATTGAACCTAAGCTTGAATATTACAAAGAAATGAGAAAAGGCTTTATGTGGGCAGCTCCTCACATAAAAGCTGAAAACCCTAAAATAAATATTGAAACAGGTAAAAGAATACTATATG
>CAMEOC010000107.1 GCA_945929285.1 uncultured Mucispirillum sp. | reverse complement strand
TGACTGGAGTTCAGACGTGTGCTCTTCCGATCTCACTTTCGCTCTTTCATTTCTGCCGTTGCTTTTTTAGTAAATGTAAGGCATAAAATATCTCTTGGAGCAACCCCTGTTAAAAGCATACCAGCTACACGCATAGCAAGTTGAAAAGTTTTACCTGTGCCTGCTGAGGCTTCTAGTGCAAGGTTATCATATTTATTGAGGGTTGTAGCCATTATTCCTCCCGCAGATAGTTGTATATGGGCAGTTCGCACAATTTTTTTCATCTATCGTCTGCTTAAATTCACTTTCTTTTGATACAATATCTTTTAAAATATCATGTATATGTTTTTTATATTCATTATAAAGCTGCATATCAAAACCAGGAATATATCTATAATTTTCTTTTATGCTAAAATAAAAAAGTTCTTCCGGCAGTTTTTTCATTTCCTTTTCTATTAATATGGCATACATTGGAAGCTGAATATCTTCATTTTTTTCAAATTCATTATTAAATATGGGCTTTATTTTTGATTCATCTTTATATTTATAGTCTGTAACATATATTTTATTATCAAGGGTTTCCACCTTATCTAAATAACCAATTAAATTAAAGCCGTGAAATTTTTGTTTTATTAATTTTTCCCTTGCAATTAATTTAAAGCCTTCTGCAGCATGGTTTTGTTCTGCTAAAGTGATTTGTGGTATATTTTCATATATAATTTTTGCCACAAACTGTTCTACTTTACTGTATTTATAAGCATCATATAAGCTTATTTTTTTCATAAACTCATTTTGAAATTCTTTTGTATAGTTTTCATCACAAGCAGATATATTTTTTTCTGATAACTCTTTAAATACATCATGCAGCACTATACCAAAAATCTGGCTGTCCAGCTTTTTATTTATACTGCTTTCTTCTTCCAGCTTTAAAATATACTTAAAATAAAACCATAAAGAGCATTTTCTATATATATTTAAAGCAGAAGCGGAGTAGGTGAAGCTTTTAAGTTTTTCTATAACATCATCAGTCTTTTCTATAATAATATTGCTGTCTGTATGGTTATAGTAAAACTTATCTGTTTTAATAAGCGATATTTCTTTTGGTGCATAATATTCCACTTTTAAGTTATATTTAATAATAAGTTCTTCAATAAATGAGCTTCTGCGAATGGAAGAATACTTATCTGAATAAGAAAATATAGTTATTTTTGCATGATTCATTATTTGAAAACAGTAGTCTTTCATTAAATTTTCCCTGTCTATATATGTAGGCAGGTTTAACTGGTTTCGTATTTCTGTATTAATAAATAAGTCTTTACTGCTTTTTGGTGGAAAAAGTTCTTCTGTCATATATGGCATAAATATTACATCATAAGCCATATTTCTAGTTTCTAATATACCAGTTACAGCTATCTCCCTTTTTGGCAGGTCTATGGTTTGGGCTGCTATTTCAGAAAGTATTAAGTGGGAAGACTCATTAAAATCTACTATATCTTCTATATCTTTATATATGGTGCTTAATTTATCCATTAATATAATAAGCTTGTGTATTATATTGCTTTCAAAGGCAAATATTTCATGAAACACTGTTAATAGAGATTTATATATATTTATGGTGTATGTAATAGTGGCTTTTTCTTTAGCATGAAAATATTCATGAAGATAAGTATTAATAAATGGAATATGTATAAAATCATCTTTTTTAATATAAAGCTTATTCTTATCCATAAGATTATACATATCTTCATTAATTTTTTTAATTTCTGCTATCTGCAAAAGAAAACTATCTGCAAATAAGTTTATAATATTTTGAATACTTACCATATTTAAGGTTTGTATTTCATTATATATGGTTAATAGATTTTCTAAAAAAGCATATATTCTAGTGTTTGCTGCATCATCACCTGCTGAAACATCAAATAACTTATAAACATCAAGGCTTATGAAGTAATTTTTACAGCTGGTATCAGGCATAACAACAGCCATTTTATTAAAAGGAATATTATGCTTCTTATTTATTTCAAAAGCTTTTTTAGTAATAAGCTCTATTTGAGAAATATTTGACTCACAGTGGTATATTTGAGTGTTATTGTTTGTAAGCACTGGCATAATTTTATCTTTTAAAGATGATGTATTAAAAAACTTTTCATACTCTTTATGCTGAGCATGCAGGCTTCCTGCATAGTTAAATACCACTAGCACATTTTCTTTTAAGCTTATATTTTTAATAAAGGAAAGCTCATGTTTTGTAAGAAAACCGTTTATTAAAAATATATACTTATTATAGCTTGACATGAAAGTTTCGTTATATGTAATATTATTATATGTTTCCCACTTATCCATATAATCATCATTATGAATAAGTTCTATATATATGGTCCAAAGTTTATTTAGTATTGTTATCTGGCTTTCATAATCAGAGTAAAGGGAAGCTTTAGAAAGTTCTTCCACTGTAACATTTTCTGCAAAAAGTTCCCTGTAAAAAGCAAATATATTTTTAGAATTTTGTGCAAATGATAAAAAGCTTTCTATATATTCTTCATCACTGCTTTTAAAAACAGTATACATTTCATCTTTAGTTAATTTTTGCACTGCTTTTAAAAGGTAATATGGGCGAAGTTCTTTTGGCAGTAGCTTTTTTTCATAATATATGGCAGCATCATTAAAGCTGGATAAAGAAAATATATCCACATATCTAAAGCCACAGCCTGCCAAATACCTAAGGTTTCTTTCTGTTGGCACAATAAGGCATACTTTATTTTCATATACATCAAACTCTTTAGCAGTTTCTGCAATAAATTCAAGAGCAGTTTTGTTTTCTGGTATATATTGGCAAGCTATCATATATTTTCCTTAAAATAGTTATTTTTATATTATTATAAAATTAATGCGTCAATAAATGACGCACTAATTATTTTTTTATTATTTCATACCCATAAGCTCTAAAAGTTTATTTTCATCTGGCTTTCTACCCATAAAGTTTATAAAAAGCTGCTGCATAGTCTGGCTGCCGCCTTTTTCTAATATATTTTCTTTAAAGCTTTCAGCTATTTTTTCATCATAAACCCCATGGCTGCTAAACTCTAAATAAGCATCAGCAGAAAGCATTTCCGCCCATTTATAGCTGTAATACCCTGCAGAGTAACCGCCGCCAAAAATATGGCTAAACCCGTTTTCAAATATTACATATTCAGGTGGAGTAATAACAGCAGTTTCTTTTCGCACATCTTTTATTATATTATGCACTTCTTCATAAGAGTAATCTTTTTCATATATTTTCAAATCAAATATACCAAACTCTAACTGACGCACTAAAAACATACCAGACTGAAAGTTTTTATTTTCAATTAATTTATTAATAAGCTCATCTGGTATAATCTCCCCAGTGTCATAGTGGCGGGCAAAAAGTTTTAAAACCTTTTCTTCATAAGCAAAGTTTTCTAAAAACTGTGAAGGAAACTCCACCGCATCCCACTCCACACCGTTTATACCTGAAACATCGCTTTCACTGCATTTAGAAAATAAATGGTGAATAGCATGACCTGCTTCATGAAAAAGTGTATGCACATCATTATGGCGTAAAAGGGAAGGGTTGCCGTCTTTTGCAGGCGGGAAATTTGCCACTATAAAAGCATCGCTTAAATGGGTAATGCCTTTATCATCAACTCGCCTTGTGTGCCAGTTATTCATCCAGGCACCGCCTCTTTTTTCAGGCCTTGCTTCTAAATCTATATAAAGCCTTGCAAATGGAGTGTTACTTTTATCCATTATATCATAGCACTGCACACTTTCATGCCATACAGGCACATCTTTTACTTCCTTAAAGTTTATGTTAAAAAGCTTTTGTAAAAATATAAAAAGCCCCTGCACCACATTATTTTTTTCAAAATATGGCATATACTGCTGGCTGTCAAAATCAAGCACTTCTTTTTTATATAGGTTTGAAAGAAAGGCAGTATCATAGCTTTCAATATTTTCTATACCTTTATTTTTTGCAAACTTTTTTAAGTCATTTAATTCTTTTATGGCATATGGTTTGCCTTTTTTACTTAAATTTTCTAAAAAGCTTAAGGCTTCAGAAGCACTAGAGCAGCTCATGGTTTCATTTCGCATATCCCTGTAATTTTTATAGCCTAACATATTGGCTTTTTCATATTTTAACTTTAATATTTCTTCTATTATGCTGCTGTTGTTTTCTGCTCTTGTCATATATGCACGATATACTTCTTCACGAAGTTCCCTGTCTGTGCAGTATGTCATAAATGCAATGTATGATGGAGCCTGCAAAGTAAACCTATAACCTTCCTTTACTTTTGCTGCCATTTTATCACTTTCTGGCATATCTTTAATATAAGCATCATCTTTTAATATTATTTCAAAAGCATTGGTTGCATCCAGCAGGTTTTTATTAAAATTATCAGAAAGTTCTGAAAGGCGGGTATTTATTTCAATTAATCTTTTTTTCTTATTTTCATCTAAGCTAACACAGCCTAATTTAAACATTTCAATGCTGACTTTTACTACTTTTTTCTGCTCCACAGTTAAATTTTCTTCTTTTGATATTTCAAGAACAGCATTATATATATCTTCATTTTGTGATAATTCAGAAGAATATACGCTAATTGCAGGCAGGCATATGGAAAAAGACTCCCTAGTCTGCTTGCTGTCGCACACTGAATTTAAGTGGGCAACAGGGGTAAAATATTCATTTAGCCTGTTATCAAGCTCCATTAAGGGCCTCATAAAATTAAGGTATGTTTTTTTCTCTAACTTTAAAAGCTTTTCAATTTCCTTTTTATTTTCTTCTATTATGTTTGTAACTTTTTCTAAAGAATTTTTAGTGCAGTCCATTGGAAAATCTATAAACATATTTCACCTCATATTAATAAATATCATCTATTTTTTTAAGTGTAGCATTATACATTCTTTCCCTCTCATCTATCATCTGCCTTAAATGAAAGTAAGAATAGGGCAGGCTTAGCACAATGGCAGAAGTTGCATTATCTTTTGAATCTGTATGCAGGCTTGTAATTATTACTTTTGTAGTTAAATCTTTTGCAGCCCGCACAAGGGTTATATCTTCATCCGATATGGAGTTAATATATATATTTACAGAAGTGCTTGCTCCTTGGGGAATATATGGCT
>CAMEOC010000106.1 GCA_945929285.1 uncultured Mucispirillum sp. | reverse complement strand
CAAAAAAATGTTTTAGAATATTTATTAGATACTGCTAAAAAAACACCTAAGGCTATAGCTTATGTTGAAGAAAATAAAAGCTATACATTTCATGAAGTATTAGATATAAGCATGCATATTGGACAATATATTAGGAGTAAAATAAATGAAAAAAATATTCCAGTTGTAGTTTTCCTTCCTAAATCACTTGATGCACTGCTTACTTTTCATGGTATAACTTTTAGCGGTAATATATATGTTCCTATTGATATTACTCAACCCATATCTCGTATTGCAGGAATTTTTAATATACTAAAACCTAAAATGATTATTACATATACAGAAAATATAGAAAAATTACGTGAAATATATACAGAAGCTATAATTGAAGATTATCATCATATTTTAAATACTAATATAGAACAAATTGATGATGGTTATAAATTGATAGAATCAAGTATAAGTACAGACCCTCTTTATATATTATTTACATCAGGTTCTACTGGAGTTCCAAAGGGAGTATGTATTAATCATCAATCGGTTATTGATTATATTGACTGGGTATGTGATACCTTTAATTTTACAAATGAAGACAAGCTTGCAAATCAAGCTCCATTTTATTTTGATAACTCTATATTAGATATTTATTCTATACATAAAACAGGAGCTTGTTTGTATGTTATCCCACCATCTATTATGCCTTATCCAGTAGATGTATTAGATTATTTAAAAGTTAATGAAATATCTACTATATTTTGGGTGCCATCTGCTTTAATAAGTATTGCAAATTCAGGATTACTATCACCAGATAATAAATTAAGCCTTAAAAAAGTATTATTTTGTGGTGAAATTATGCCAAATAAACAGTTAAATATTTGGAGAAAGGCATATCCAGATTTATTATATGCAAATTTATATGGACCTACAGAAATAACAGATGTATGCACATATTATATTGTTGATAGAGAATTTAGTGATGATGAACCTTTACCTATTGGTAAGCCATGTAGAAATACTGGTTTTTTATTATTAGATAGTGAAAATAAACCAGCACAAAAGGGAGAAATAGGCGAGCTTTGTATTAAAGGTATCTCTTTATCGCTTGGGTATTATAATAATACAGAAAAAACAAGAGAAGTATTTATACAAAACCCACTAAATAATAATTATAGTGAGCTAATATACAGAACAGGTGATTTAGTATATATAAACCAGTATGATGAAATAATGTTTGTAGGACGCAAAGACTTTCAGATAAAACATAATGGATATAGGATAGAGCTTGGTGAAATAGAAACTGCAGCATCTTCTATTGAAAATATAGAGAGTGTATGTGTTCTATATAATGATTTAGCTCATGAGATTACAATGTTTTATACAGCAGATAAAGAATATAAAATATCATCATTAAGGCAACAGCTTGCTATTTATATACCAAAATATGAAATTCCTACTAAATATTATTATCTAGAAAAAATGCCATTAACAGGAAATGGTAAAATAGATAGACAGTTTTTAAAAAAGAAAATGTATGGAGAAATTTAATGAAAGATAAAATATTAGAAATTTTAAAAGATATAAGACCAGATGTAGATTATATAAATAGTAGTAATTATATAGAAGATAATTTATTGGATTCTTTTGATTTAGCTGCATTATTAGGTGATATTGAAGATACTTTTAATATTAAGATTGCAGGTGAAGAATTAAATAAAGAAAACTTTACTAATATAGATACCATTGTAAATTTAGTAAAAAAATATAATGGATAATGTATGTTTCATATTGAAAATATTCGTATTTCTCAAATACTTACTGTAGTTCCAAAAGTATTTCATTCTTTAGATGAAGAAATAAAACTGTATAATTATCCAGAAAGGCGAGTAAAAAAACTTGAAAACAATATGGGATATGGCAGCCACAGAGTGGTACAAGAAGGAATAACCGCATTAGATATGGCATATTATGGTATGCGTTATTTAATTGATAATAAATTATTAAATCAAGAAGATGTAGATGCAATTATTTTTATTTCAGTTACTCCAGACCATATGGTGCCTGCAAATTCAACAATATTACATGGAAGACTAGGGTTGAAGAATAATGTATATTGTTATGATATTAATCAAGCATGTTCTGGATTTATTACAGGTTTAGTCAATGGTTTTTCCATATTAAATTCCTCAACTGCAAAAAAGGTTGTACTTATTACTGGTGATACTCTTTCAAAAAAAACATCGCAATATGATAAATTTTCTTGGCTTTTAATTGGTGATGGTATAAGTATTACTGTATTGGAAAAAGGAAGTAGTACAATAGATGCTTCTTTCTATACTCAGGGTAATAATTTTGAATATTTATATATTCCAGCAGGTTATGCACGTAAAGTATCAACTGACGAGACGAGGCAGTTAAAGGAAGTTGAGGACGGTAATTTACGGTCTGAAGAACAGCTTTTTATTGATGGATTAAATATTTATAATTTTTCATTAGAGATGGTACCTAAGGAAATAGAAAAATTACTATCTAAAAGCAATAAAAGCATAGATAATATAGACTTATTTTGTTTTCATCAACCAAATAAATTTATAATTAAAAAAATTGCCGATAAATTAAATATTGATTACAATAAAATTCCATTTAATATATCTACTGCTTTTGGTAATATTAGCAGTGCCACTATTCCTACGGTAATGGCATATAATTTTGCTGAAAAATTAACAAGCGGTAGGGAGTTTGTATGTATGGCAGGCTTTGGTGCTGGTTTAATTTCTGCAACAGCTTTAATGGATATGGATAAGATAGAATACTGTAAAATAATAGAATATGAAAATATATAGTGGAAAATAATATGGTAAATAATTTATGGAAAAATATTCTTGAAAGAGAGTTTATTTTTGAAAAAGAGTGTTATAAAACATGTAACAGTTTTTGTTGCAGATGGGAACATGAAGATTTTCCTAGATTTTTTATTCCAAAAGGTGGAACATTATTTTATCTACCAGAAGAATATAATTATATAAAATCAAATGCAATGCTTTCAGATGGCAATATTAGCCAATTATCTATAAATTTATATGATAATAAAAAGGTTAGCATATATTATACTGCATGTAATGATGATAGAAATTGTAATATAAAATTTACAAGAACACTATATTGTAGAATTTATCCTTTTTTTCCAGTATTTAATATGGAAGGGGAGTTACTGGATTTAAAATATATTTCAATATATGATATTACAAGTGATATTATAGGCCTAAAAACACCATGTTATGTTAAAAATAAAAAAGAGGTATATTTAAAACTTTGGCAAAAAGATAAGGAATTATTAAATATATTAAAAAATCCTTATTTATTATTTCATTTTATGGTTGCAGACATACTATATAATAACTATTGTGAAACATTAAAGGAAAGTGGATTATTATCTTATAGAAAAGAAGAATTTTGGGTAAAGTGGGAACGACTATACCTTAAAAAAAGACTTATTAATAAAGAAAAAGCAACTAAAGACATAAACGAACTGTATAAAAAGTTTTGTAATAAATATAATGATAGGTTTTCGTTATAATATATTTATTTTTTTGATATTATATCATAATTACTTATAACTTTTTCTCCAGAAATAATATTCTCATTAAATATATAATCTATCCTATCGTTTCTTCTAATAAAAAATGTATGGAATTGATTTTGATTTAGTATTTTTAAAATCTCATTAATATTATATGTATGAAATTCCATGCTAAGATGGGGGGGGGTTGTTTTAATTTCTACACTATCTCTAATAGAGTTAACTGCTAATGTATTATGATTTAATTCTGAGTAAGGTGTTAGTAAAAACTCACCATTTGGTTTTAATACCCTGTACGATTCTTTAATTGTTTTATTAAATAAATCTTTTGAAGCACAAACTAATGCGCCCCTATCTATAACAATATAAAAAAAATTATCTTCAAATTTAAGTGGAGCAAAGCTACTAACAGAAAAAGTACCTTTTTGTTCTTTACTGTAAAATAAATTTTCTGCATATTTTACAGCAGTTTCAGAAATATCAATACCATAAACTTTACAACCTAATTCAGCCAAATATAATAGATTTGCACCAGAACCAAATCCTAGTTCTAATACAATAATATCTTCTATATTTTTTTCACTGTGCCTTGCAATATAGCCTTGAATTAGGGTAGCTATAATAGGGTATGTAAAAGAATTCATAGTATTTTTATTATTTTTGTATATATTTTCCCATTTATTATCAATCATATTAATGAGTTCCTTAAAATTTAATTATATAAAATACTTATAATTATAGTAAATGTCAATATATTTTATAAATACAATAAATTAATTACTTTATAATATATATCAATTTTTCCTCTTGACAAATAAATTCATATAATATATAGCGTTTAAAAGGGGAAACCCGTATAAGCGAAGCGAATATTGCAGATGCTGTTAAGCAGGTGCGTATGGCGTTACTGGAAGCTGATGTTAACTATAAAGTTGTGAAATCTTTTATTGCAGGAGTGCAGGAAGCAGCTCTTGGTGAATCCGTTATTAGAAGTGTATCACCTGCTCAGCAGTTCATTAAAATTGTCCATGATAATCTTGTGGATATTCTTGGTGGTAAAGACTACACTCCATCACTTCCATTAAAACCTATTCCACCTACCGTAATTATGCTTTCAGGTTTACAGGGTTCTGGTAAAACTACAAGTGCAGGTAAATTAGGCAGATATTTTGCAACAGATGGTAAAAATGTATTGTTAATTGCAGCAGACATATACAGGTCTGCAGCTATTGACCAGTTGGAAGTATTAGGTAAAAACTTAAATATTAATGTATATTCAGATAAGAAATTTAAAGTCTCAGAATTAAGGCAGAAATTATTAACGATAATTCCAAGATATGAAATGCCTGCTAAATACTATCATCTTGAGAAAATGCCATTAACTGGAAATGGTAAAATTGACAGACAATATTTAAATAGACAAATGTGTGGAGAAATATAATGAGAGAAAAAGTATTATCAATACTACAGAATATTAGACCAGAATCGGATTACTCAAACAGTTCAAATTATATAGTTGATGGCTTACTAGATTCTTTTGATTTAGTAGCATTAATATCAGATATTGAGGATACCTTAGGAATTCAAATACCTA
>CAMEOC010000105.1 GCA_945929285.1 uncultured Mucispirillum sp. | reverse complement strand
TATGAGAATTTAGACGACTGCTTAAAATGTTGCAATCGTTTTTAGATTTTACCTAGATTTTACATTTATATGATTTTCTATTTACAAATATATATTTTTAGTGCAATATTTACTTAAATTTTTAATTTACGGAGCAAATTATAAATGAGTATAGCAAATATATTAAGCACTAGAAAGCCTTCTATTTCTTTTGAGTTTTTTCCACCTAAAACTTTAACAATAGAAAAAGTGCTTTTTGATACAATAGATTCTTTACAGGAAGAACATGCAGATTTTTCTTCAGTTACTTTCGGAGCAGGTGGTTCAACGGCAGATAAAACTTTTGACTGGATAAAATATATAAAAGATACATGTAGTTATGAAACTATGATGCATATTACATGTGTAGGTTTTAATAAAGCCACACTTGATGGTATATTAGATAAGCTAGAAGAAGCAGGCATAGAAAATGTGCTTGCATTAAGGGGCGATTTACCAAAAGAAAGCAATGCACCAGCAGGTGATTTTAAATATGCTTCAGATTTAGTGGAATATATAGCTTTACGAAATAAATTTTGCATAGGTGTGGCAGGTTACCCTGAAAAGCACCCAGAATCAAAAGATTTTGAAGAAGATATAAAAATGCTTAAAAATAAGGTAGATAAGGGTGCCTCATTTATAATTACACAGCTTTTTTTCAATAACGAATATTTTTATGAATTTAGGGAGCGCTGTGAAAAAGCAGGCATCAATGTGCCTATTGTGGCAGGTATTATGCCTATTATAAACTATTCTCAAATAGAAAGGTTTCAAGTAATGTGTTCCAGCCATATACCAGCTGAATTAATAAAACAAATGGAAGGCAAAAGCGAAGAAGATGTGGCAAAAATAGGTATAGATTATGCTGTTGCCCAGTGTGAAGATTTAGTGGCAAATGGTGTGGCAGGGCTTCATTTTTACACATTAAACCGCTCCACTGCCACAAAAAAAATATTAGATAAGCTCCATTTTTTATAAGGGGTTATAAGATACTTCGTCTAAAGGCTCTTTAGTAAGCAAGGGAGCATTCACTGCGACCGTAGCGATTATTTAAAAAATCTACGGATAGATTTCTAATAAAAGTTTAAAAGTTTAATAAAAGCCTTTAGGACAAAGGCTCTTTAGTAAGCAAGGGAGCATTTACTGCGACCGTAGCGATTATTTAAAAAATCTACGGATAGATTTTTTAATAAAAATTTAATAGATACTTCGCCTAAAGGCTCAGTATGACTTATAAGTGTGGGGAACAATACTTGCAATATTTTATACTGCATAGGCTTGAAATATTCTAAATTAAATACAAAACTACTACTATGTCTATCTTGAGCGAAGCGAAAGATCTTATAATATTAAAAGCTTAAACAAGTTTTAAATACTTGCATAAGCTTCTACCTAGTACCATATATTTTAATAATATTTTTTCATTTTAAAAGCTATAAATATTATAAAAAGACCTACTGCAATAAAGGCTATACCTAATATTAAGCTAATATAAACTGAAACTATTTTAGGAAAGGCTGCAATTAAAAGGGCAAGTAATATACCAATAAACCCACCTGCTAAAATAGGCTTAAAGTTTGGGTTATTTACCTTTTTAAACTCTATGGCTGTTATTATAGCAGTGGCAGATTTTAAAGCTATCCAAAAGCCCACAAGCAGTGGCACAAAGTTTTTTAAAGCTTCTGCATTGCTTAAAAGCAGTATGGCAATTATTACAGATATTGCACCCTCTATTAAGTAATATATAGAGCCTTTAAAACCTTTTAAAGACCTGTAAAGCATAATATTTAATATACCTGTAAATATCATAATAATGCTTATAAATACAGCAAAAGCTGCCATTGTGCCTTCTGGGTTTGCAATTATTATGCCCCCAAATATAATTATTAAAATAGCAAATATAATTGATGATAAATAACTTATTCCATTCATATTTCACCTAAAAGTGGTATGAAAAACCAACTGTATATTTAAACCTTTGGGTATCAAGAGCATCACTTACTTTTCCAATACCAGCCACATTAATATTTAGTTCTGGTATTTGTGAGTATGTATACCTAAATTCAAAAAAAGCTCCCCACCTGCCATCTTTAGTAAAAAGGTATTCAAGGCCTGCAAAAGCATCCACCCCTATTAAGTGAGCCTGTTGATTTTCTGGAGCATAGGAAATATTATTATAAGTGCCGCCTGCTATATCAAAAGTGGCAAAATTATAAGAAAAGCCCACACCTGCCCAGGCATTAACAGTGTTAGAAGATGTCATATAAGCTACATTTAAAGAAAGCGGTGCCATATGGGTTTTACCTTTAATACCTTTTTGGGTGGAAAAATCACCGCCTACATAATCAGTATTAATACCTATGGCAAAATTGCCCCAAAAATCATTTAATATATTATAGTAAATAAAGCCACCGCCACCAAGGGCTAAATCTCCCCAGTCATCTTTTATATAATCAGATAAATGGCCGTATAAGCCAACCATACCATACCTTTTGGCATAGCCTATGTTATATGGTTTATCTGTTCTATCATCTGCATAAGAAAATGTGGCAGTAAATGATAAAAGCAGTATTACAAGTGCAATTTTTTTCATTATATTATACTATTCCTCTATTAAATCTGTTGGGTCAATAGGGTATTTACCAGTAAAGCATGCAAAGCAAAAGTTATGGTCTTTTAATACACTTTTCATACCTTCAAGAGATATATAGCCCAAAGAATCTGCCCCAATAAATTTTCTTATTTCTTCTTCTGTATGGGTATTGGATATTAACTCTTTCTTTGTGGGAGTATCAATACCATAGTAGCATGGGTAACTGGTTGGTGGAGCAGATATTCTCATATGTATTTCTTTTGCTCCAGCATCTCTTAAAAGCTTAACTATTTTTTTACTGGTTGTGCCGCGAACAATAGAATCATCTATTACCACAACTCTTTTTCCTTTTATTATACTTTTTACAGGGTTTAATTTTACTTTAACACCAAAATCTCGTATATTTTGAGAAGGTTCAATGAAAGTTCTGCCAACATAATGGTTTCTAATAATACCCATTTCAAAAGGTATTTTACTTTCTTCAGAATATCCTATTGTGGCAGTAATACCAGAATCTGGCACAGGTATAACAATATCTGCTTCCACAGGGCATTCTTTTGCAAGCATTCTACCAAAGCTTTTTCTAACCTCATAAACAGACTGGCCAAACATAAAAGAATCAGGCCTTGCAAAATACACATGCTCAAAAACACAAGGTGCAGGGTGCTCATTTTTACCATTAGGAAATATAGACTGCACCCCAGTGGCATCTACAATAACCATTTCCCCAGGCTCAACTTCCCTAATAAAGTGAGCATCTATTAAATCAAGGGCAACAGTTTCACTAACGAAAACATACCCATCTTTCATCATACCCATGGCAAGAGGGCGAACACCGTGAGGGTCTCGCATAGCGATTAATTTATTATCAGCCATGAAAACCATAGAGTAAGAGCCTGTTATTTCTTTCATAACATTTGAAAGGGCAGTAACTAAATCTTCATTTTTTAATCTTTTTGCAAGCAGGTGCATAATGGTTTCAGAATCTGTTCCTGTGGAGAAAATAGAGCCTTCTTTAATAAGCTGTTTTCTGATTTTAAAAGCATTAACCAGGTTGCCATTATAAGCAAGGGCACAATCGCCAATAGGCAGTTCTGCAATAACAGGTTGTAAGTTTCTAGCAGAAAAAATACCATCAGTTGGGTATCTATTATGACCGATTGCAATTTTGCCAGTTAATTTTTTAAGGCGTTTTTTAGTATAAACATCAGCCACTAAACCTTCACGCTTTTCACTGTGAATACATTCGCCGTCATAAGCTGCAATACCTGTGCCCTGCTGGCCTCTGTGTTGCAGAGCATATAAACAAAGGTAAACTAATTTGGCAGCCTCATGGTTGCCGTAAACGCCTGCTATGGCACATTCATCATGAAATTTATCAAGACTATCAGTCATTCTAACACCTGCTTTTATTTATTTTATTTTTCCTTATATCATAAGCTTATATAAATGTCATTATTTTTTATAAAAAATAATTTGATTTATACATAAATTTTATATTAAAAAATATATCCTTTGTCCTAAAGGCTGGTAAGACTTATGAAATTTGAAATATATATGCAGTATTAAAGGTATAAGATTATTCGCATTCGCTCATAATGACATAAGAGTGTGGGAAGTATTATATCAATATTTTATACTGCATAGGCTTGCAATATTCTAAATTAAATACAAAACCACTACTTGTCTATATTGAGCTTTCCTACCACACCACCTGTCTATCTTGAGGGTCAGCGAAAGATCTTATTAAACTTTCCTTAAAAAATCCGTCCTTGGATTTTTTAAATAAACGCTATGGTCGCAGTGAATGCTCCCTAGCTTACTAAAGAGCCTTTGTCCTAAAGGCTCTAATCAAACTTTCATTAAAAAATTTACGGATAGATTTTTTAATAAAAGTTTAGTATGACAATATTCATTATTCTCCATTTACTCATAATTATAGTAAGTATAAGAAAAATTATTTTTCTAAAAAAGTATAAATACTTCTTATTGCAATAATCATTATCCAGTGATATATACATTTTTATAAAAAACATATTTATTATTATTTATATTTTTGGTGCTGTATGCCTTTTATACAAAATAAAAAATTAGCATTAACTCTTTTTTGTATTATTGCATTATATTCCACATGGGGTGTGGTATATTTAAGCATAAAATTTGCATTAGAATCTTTTCCACCTGTGTTGCTTTCTAGTATACGCTATATTTCAGCTGGCACTGTATTTTTACTTTTTTCTTTTATTATTAAAAAAGATAGAGTTCTTCCTAATAAATCACAAATGAAAACCATATTTTTTGCCTCCCTTATGATGATAGTTATAGGTGGTGCGTTTTTAAATATATCTGGTAAATATATTAATTCTGGCACAATTGCATTAATAATGGGCTCTATACCTTTATGGATGGTAATTGTAAGCTGGCTTTTAGGTTATGATAAAAGGCCTTCACTTTCTGTTACTGTTGGTTTAATAGGTGGTTTTATTGGTGTAGGTGTGCTTGCCATATCCACAGGGGTGCATGGGGGCAGTAATGCTGTTATGGGTATT
>CAMEOC010000104.1 GCA_945929285.1 uncultured Mucispirillum sp. | reverse complement strand
TCCTTTAAGGAAGTAACCCAGTAGTTTAATGCTTCATCTACTGCATCTGCAAGACCACGGTTACCAGATTCAACCGCCACCACATTTGCCCCAAACATCTGCATGGTTAATACATTTGGATGCTGGCGTTTTACATCTATTGCACCCATATAAATATCACAGCCTAAACCTAATTTTGCAGCAGCAGAAGCTGTTGCCACCCCGTGCTGACCTGCCCCTGTTTCTGCTACAACTTTAGTTTTACCCATTCTTTTTGCTAATAAGCATTGGCCAATAGCATTATTTATTTTATGAGCCCCAGTGTGTGCAAGGCCTTCGCATTTAAAATATATTTTTGCTCCGCCTAATTCTTTTGTTAAATTTTCTGCATAATAAAGTGGAGTTGGCCTGCCTATAAATGTTTTTTGTAAATAAGCAAGTTCATCAGTAAAAGATTTATCCTGCATAGCATCTAAAAAAGCAGCTTCTAATTCATCTAAAGCAGGCTGTAAAAGCTCTGGCACATAGCTTCCGCCAAATTCTCCATAAGTTTTTGAATAACGCATTATCCACCTCTATTTATTGTTTGTATTTTATTTCTTTTATTATGTTTTTTATTTTTTCCTGTGTGTTATATTTTTTTACACTAAATTCTATTAGCTCTATATTATGTAGTTTTATTATTGAGCTTATATTTTGATTTTCAGTATAAGAAAACCAAGGGTTAATCATATTATTATCTTCAATACTTGATATATTTTCCACAAGCATTGGAGTAATACCATTTATATTATTATTAAATGCTGAAAAAATGCCGTAGCTGTTTGCTATATAAGAATATTCTTCTGTATGGTTTTCTATACAGTCTGCCAAACCAATCTTTATTAATTCTTGTGCTTTTAAAAGCATTTCTTTTTTATAAACTTCCAGGCATACTACCCTGTTATTTTCTTTGCTTAATTTTAGCATACTTATAATATTACTTTTTTCTATATTGTCAAATACAAATCCTACAATATCCACCCTTTGGGCTATACAAGACTGTAATTCTTCATCATCACTTATGTTAGATGCTTTTAAAAGAGGCCTAATTGATGATTTTTTAGTATAAAGCTTATTTAAGTAGCCAGAAGATAATATGCTTTCTTCTATATTACATATATTTTCATTAATATAGTTTTCTGCATATATGCCTGAAAAACAATATTCCACCACATATTCCATGGAAACATTATTTTTTAAAGGGCTTAAAAGGCAGCTGCAGTTCCAGTCAATATACAGTTTTAATGCTAATATATTTTGATTAGGCTGCTGGTTTATTACAACTACTTTTGGGCTTAAACTGCGTATTTTTATTATATCTAATAAATTATTTACCACATATATTACAGCTATATTTTCACCTGTAAGCATATTTGAAAAAAACATTATTTCTTCTTTAGTATATTCCTTTACTAAAAGAGAAACACATTCAAAATTTTTAAGCTGTTGAAGACTTACACTTCTAATATCTCCACCATATATAAGTGGTAACTTATTTTCATTTTCATTTATATCTCTTGTAAGTAATGCAGTAATATGAGATTTATTTATCCTTGAAGCTAATGCAGTATTACATATTATATTTTGGTTATTTGCTGTTATTTTTTCTATTATATTTGTTTTTATATTATTTTTTAACATGACACACCTATTTTCCTATCATAAAATTAAACATTAAGCCTTTTTTAGGCTAAAAATAAAAAATATTAAATTGTATGGTATAAGGGTATAAAGTATTATTTGACGCTGGTGCGCCAAAAATAGATAGAAAAATATTGTGCAGTATAATTACTGTTTGAAAAAGAATCAGAAAGTATAGTTTGATTTGCTAATATACTATCCATAATAATTACACTTATAATATTAAATATATTTTGTCAAGCAAAAAAATTATAAACTTTTAACCCTGCACAAATGGATTAGATTTCTTTTCATAACCTATGGTAGTATGAAACCCATGGCCAGGATATACTACTGTATCATCTGGTAAAGTATAAAGTTTATTTTCAATGGAATTTATAATATCTTCGTAAGAGCCAGTTGGAAAATCTGTTCTGCCAATAGATTCTAAAAATAAAGTATCGCCACTAATTAAAATATTATCCTGTTGCATATAAAAGCATACACTGCCGGTGGAATGACCTGGAGTATGTATAACTTTAATAGGCGAGCCAAAAAAATATATAACTTTATTATCTTCAAGAAATTCATCTATTTCAGGGATTTTAACAGGTTCAAGCCCATAATATGTTGCACTTTTATTGGCTAGTTTTAATGTGGTTAAGTCTTCTTTATGGCACATTATTTTTGCATTAAAAAATTCTTTTAAATCAGCTGCTGCTCCCACATGGTCAAAATGGCAATGGGTTAGTAAAATATATGATAACTTTAAGTTTTTAGATAAAATATATTCTTTTATATGCTCATAATCACTGCCTGGGTCAAATACTACACAGTTTTCTTCATGGTGGTATATGTAACAGTTTTCTGATAAAAGTTTTAATGTAAGCCTTTCTAATTTCATATATTACCTCTTAACTATCATTGTAACTGGACCGTCATTTATTAAGGCAACTTTCATATCTGCCCCAAACTGCCCGTGGGCTGCTTTGCCGTTTATTTGTTTTTTTACTGCTTCTATAAAACTTTCATACATTGGTTTTGCTATTTCTGGCTTTGCTGCCCCTGTAAAATCTGGCCTTCTACCTTTTTGAGTGTTGCCTGCTAAAGTAAACTGGCTAATAATAAGCATATCTCCATTAATATCCTGCAGGCTTTTACTCATTTTGCCATTTTCATCTTCAAATATACGCAAATTTAAAATTTTTTCAACCATATATGGTATTTTTTCATCATTATCTTCATTTTCCACACACAATAATACCAGTAATCCCTGGCCTATACTGCCATAAACTTGTTTATCAATAGTAACTGAAGATTCTAATACTCTTTGAATAACTGCTATCATCTTAACAACCTTAATACATTTATTTTAAATAACCTAAGTGAAACAAAGTAAACCACAATACATATTAATATATTATATAATACATATATTCCATAATACTGGCTTATTAATAATGCTGCTGTCATAAATATATTTGCTATTACTACTTTTATAAGTATTAACCCATTTCCTTTAAAGTTAAATTTAAAATCTTTTACAAAATAAAATAGTAATGAAGCATTTACAACTGCAGCTAATGAGCCAGCTAAAGCAATACCTGCATGGGCTAAAAACTGCATTAATATAAGGCTAAATACCACATTTGCAATAAAAGCAAAAAAAGCACATTTTACTGGAGTTTTTGTATTTTTTTCAGAGTGAAAAACCCTTGTTAATAAATTAGCAAGAGAGAAAAATATTAATCCTGAAGCATACATTTTTAAAGCAATGGAAGTCTGCAGAACAGAATTATCTGAAAACTCACTTTTTCTATTTAAGAAAAAGGTAGATAAATCTTGAAATACAAACTTAATAAGCTCATAGGAAAGCCCAATAAGCCCTATGGTTGCAGGTATTATTATTATAAATAATGAAAGCATTGCTTTATTTATAATCTCATTGCGTTTTTCTATATCATTATCAGCCCTTGCACGAGAAAGTTCTGTAAGGCTTACCACACCCAGTGTTACAGAAAATACACCCAGTGGAAACTGGAAAAGCCTGGAAGCATAAAAAAGCCATGAAATACTGCCTTGGGCTAAATATGAAGTTAATATACGGCCTATTACAAAATTAAGCTGGCTAATACTAACACCTGCTAAAGAAGGAACAAGTAAAAGATATGTTTTTTTAACATCTTCATCAAACTTTCTTCTAAAAACTGGTCTGTAACCATAGTAAATGGAAACTACATAAACAATTATCAGCTGTAATATACCACCTGCAATAACACCATAAGCTAAATACATAATATCTTTTGTATTTTTATAGGCAAACCATGCACCAATAATCATACATATATTAAATAAAGCACTAGAAGCATAAGAAATAAAGTAGCTTCTATTTATATTTAAAAAGCCAGAAAACATTCCAATTATACATATTAAGATTAAAAAAGGCATCATAATATGTATTAAATCAACCCCCATAGACATAAGGGCATCATCTGAAAGGTAATCTTTACCACGAAGAAAAATACGTAGCACATAATCAGCAAATACCATTATTATTATACTTATAATTGTAACTAACACTGTCTGCATTACCACAATTTGAGTTAAGTATAAATTTTGGGCAACTTTACCACCTTTTTTATATTTTTCTGCTAAAAATGGCATAAAAGCAGAAGACATAGCACCTTCTACAAAAAATTCTCTAAAAAGGTTTGGTATGGCAAGAGCCACAAAAAATACATCTGTTACAGCTGTTGCACCAAATACAATACCTATTGCCACATCTCTTATTAAGCCAAAAACACGGCTTAATAACACCCCTGCACCTGAGCGAATGAAACTAAAAATAAAATTTGTCATAAAAACCTTGATTATTGCTTTACTTTTCTTAATCTGTAATATATATTTTATTTAGAGAGAAATGTAAAGAGAAATGGGGGGTTAAATATGACAAAATCTGATTTAATTGAAGCTATTGCATCTCAACATCCTAATATGACTAAAAAACATATTGAATTTATTATCAATTCTGTTTTTAAGTCTATTAAAGAATCCTTACAAAAAGGTGATAAGGTGGAGATTAGAGGTTTTGGCAGTTTTAAAATTAGAGAAAAAAGCTCTAAAGTTGGTAGAAACCCTAAAACTGGAACTAAAGTAAATGTGCCAGATAAAAAAGTGCCTTACTTTAAACCAGGAAAAGAAATAAAAGAATCTCTTATTTAACTTTAATGGATAATAGCACATTACAATATTATAAAGAAAAACATACAACTTTATTAAAACAGCTTAGTAAATATAACAGTATAAATAAATATATTGCTATTGGTAAATTAATTTCTTTTATACTTGCTATTACTATTTTAGTATTTTGGTATTTTAATGAAAACTTAAATACTGCAGTAATATTTATAATGCCTGCAACATTCATTCTTTTAATAATATTTGGGCAGAAGTATATTGATTTATATACATATTATTCTGCCATAACATCATTTATTCAAGATGAAATAAAATTTGCCCAA
>CAMEOC010000103.1 GCA_945929285.1 uncultured Mucispirillum sp. | reverse complement strand
CAGAATATTTTATGCCACCATCTGCAATTATTGGAATACCTGCTTCTTTTGCTGCTGCTGCACAGTCAAGCACTGCAGTAATTTGAGGAACACCAACACCTGCAACTATTCTTGTGGTGCATATGGAGCCAGGTCCAATACCAACTTTAACACAGTCTGCCCCTGCTTTTGCTAAAGCTAAAACGGCTTCACTTGTTGCCACATTACCTGCTACCACCTGCAAATCAGGAAACTTGCGTTTTATTTGGTTTACAGTATCTAAAACTTTTTGAGAATGGCCGTGGGCTGTATCTACTGTAATAATATCTACATTTTTATTAACAAGTTCTTCCACCCTTTCTAAAGTATCAGCAGCAGTGCCCACAGCAGCACCTGCTAAAAGCCTGCCTATTTTATCTTTAGAAGCAAGAGGATATTTAATGCGTTTATTAATATCTTTAATAGTAATAAGCCCTTTTAAGCAGTAGTTATCATCTACCACTAAAAGTTTTTCTATTCTATGCTCATGTAAATGTTTTATGGCTTCTTCAAAGGAAGTGCCCACAGGAACAGTTACTAAGTTTTTACTTGTCATATATTCTGAAACTTTGGAAGTAGTATCGCGAACAAACCTTAAATCTCTATTTGTTAAAATACCCTGTAATTTACCGTTTTTTACAACAGGAATACCAGAGATTTTATATTTTGTCATAAGTTCCCAGGCATCCCCTATGGTTTGGTCTGGGTCTATGGTAATAGGGTCAACTATCATACCGCTTTCAGAACGCTTAACTTTATCTACTTCATCTGCCTGCCTTTCAATAGACATATTTTTATGAATAAAGCCAAGGCCGCCAACTTGAGCCATAGCTATTGCAAGCCTAGCTTCTGTAACAGTATCCATAGCAGCTGAAACTATTGGTATGTTTAAAGAAATAGTGTTTGTTAATTTTGTAGCAGTTAAAACATCAGACGGCAGTATATTTGAATATGCCGGACTAATAAGCACATCATCAAAAGTAAGTGCCTCACCTACGAATTTACTTTCGTAGTATTGAGTAAATTTATCCACAAATTCCTCCCAAATAATAATGAAAAGTAATAATCATATTTATTATAAAATCTTATTCTAATATACTAACATAATTGTATATTATATTTCAAGATTTAAAAACTTGTTTTCATCAATTTTATTTCTATTTTCAATTTTGCTGTAACATATAAAAGGTGTGCTTCTTTTAAAGCTGTTTCTAATAACCCTTTTTACTATGTTTTTCACATCTTCTTTATTATATTTTGCATAAAGCTTTGAAATATCATAATTATTTTGCTCTATATCATAAAAAATATTATCAAGCATTTCATAGCTGTATCCTATTTCTGCTTCATCTGTCTGCCCCTGCCATAAATCTGCCGTTGGAGCTTTTTTCATAATACTTTCAGGTATGCCAGCAGCAGCACTAACCCCATAAACTTCCCTTTTATAAAGCTCACCTACTACATTTATACTGCTTGCAGTATCGCCATACCATGTGCCATATCCTAAAAGCATTTCTGTTCTATTGCTTGTGCCTAAAACAATGCCGTTATGCTCTGCTGCTTTATCAAAAAGGCAAATCATTCTACACCTTGCCATAATATTGCCTTTTCTTAAAGGTGTAATATTTTCACATGTTGATATAAATGCATCTGCCATTTTTGTAATATCTATAATCTCTAATTTAAAACCAAATGTATCAGATAATTTTTTTGCATCAAGATAAGAATGTTCTGATGATGTTTTATAAGGCAGGTAATAGCATAACACATTTTCACTTCCCAATGCAGCACAGGCACAGGCACAGGCACAGGCTGAATCAATACCGCCAGAAATACCTATTACCGCCTTTTTTGCACCTGTTTTTTCAAAGGCATTTTTTAGTGATGTTTTTAGTGCATCAAAAACAATATTATAATCCATAATATTACCCTAATTTATTTTTGGCGTATATATTCGCCACTTTTACCGCCAGATTTTTTCATAAGCATAATATCGCTTATTATCATATCTTTATCTACTGCTTTACACATATCATATATGGTAAGGGCTGCCACAGAAACACCTGTTAAAGCTTCCATTTCCACCCCTGTTTTATCATCTAGGGCTACTACTACTTCAATATACACTTCCCCTTTCTCCAGGTTATAATCAAATTCCACATTAACAGAAGAAATGGCAAGGGGGTGGCATAAAGGTATTAAGTGAGGGGTTTGCTTCACAGCCATAATAGCTGCTATTCTTGCCACTTCAAAAACATTACCTTTTTTTATGCTCATATCTATAATCTGCTGCAGAGTTTCTTTTTTCATGGTAACTTTGCCGGAAGCTACAGCCTGCCTTTTAGTAGGTGCCTTCATACTAACATCTACCATACGGCTTGCCCCTTTACTGTCAAAATGAGTAAATTCCATATTTTCACCTTATATTATTTGGGATATGTTTTAAATAAGTCTTTCACAGGCACAGTGCTTTCTGCTAAACTTAATATAGAAACATTTTTACTGCGAACTTCTTCCATATTAACATTTGCAGGGTTTAAGTGAATAAGAGCATACTCTTTATTATAATCAATCACATTACCTGTATCATCATAAGTTGGCACTTTTATTACTATGTTAAATTCTTCTGCAGGGGCAAGTATAAGCCTTCCTAATATAAGCTCTACAAACTGCTGCATATAAGCATATAAGTCGTTATTATTATATGATGGCACAGGCTCGCCTTTTGTATTGGCACAAGAATAATAAAATATTAATGTAACAATATTTTTATCATTTTTTGATTCAACCAGCTTAAATACTGGCCGTATTTGGTTTTTTTTAGCATAATTGGAGTTTCGCAGGGTTTCTTCAAACTTAACAAGCAAATCATCTAATTCTATGGATAATGTTTTATTCATTTTATTTTTAGAAACGGTTTCATCCATAAAAAGCTTTGTGGTACGCACATATTTTTTTTGAATATATGCTTCTTTATTATTATACATTATAACCTTATACCACTCTGGAGTTTCCCCAATTAATAATACTTTTTCAGCCCCAGAAGAATACCTTAATACTCTGCCTGTAAGTGAAGGTTTATCTCTAAAAGCCATTCTATTATATGGAATATGACCTACACCTTCTACCACTTCCACAATAACTTTTTCTTCAGATATACCAACACTAGGCATGGCAGCACCTGCTTCATCTGGGTTTTCCGCTTCTTCATTATCTGCAAAATTTTGCCCCTTAGGTGCTACAATACTTTCTGCAATAGTTTCTGCATATGAAGTATTTACTACAAAAAGTAATAATATAAATAAAATAATAAACTTATACATTAAACCTAAAATACATTATATCGCCGTCTTCAACAATATAATCTTTACCTTCTAATCTTAACCTGCCGTTTTCTTTTGCAACGGTAAGTGATTTATACTTTTCAAAATCTTCAAAAGAGCAAACTTCTGCTCTAATAAAGCCACGCTCAATATCAGAGTGTATTTTTCCTGCTGCTTGTGGTGCTGTCGAGCCTTTTTCCACAGTCCAGGCACGAACTTCTTTTTCCCCTGCTGTAAAAAATGTAATTAAGCCAAGCAGGTCGTAACCGCTTTTTATTAAGCTGTCAAGGCCGCTTTTTTCCATACCTAAAGAAAGTAAATATTCTTTTGCCTCATCTTCAGATAAATCTTGCAGCTCGCACTCTGTTTTACCGCATATTTTTACAACTTCAGCCCCTTCTGCTTCAGCAATTTCACGAACTTTTTTCACATGTGCATTATCTTCTGATAATGTATCTTCATCTACATTTGCCACATAAAGCATAGGTTTTATGGTAATAAAATTATATTCCCTAATTTCATCAATATATTCAGGTTTTTCTTTTAATAAAAGCCTTAAAGCTTTCCCTTCATCTGCATATTTTAAAAATTCTTCTAAAACTTCTACTTTTTTCTTTAAAGCTTTATCGCCACTTTTAGTAGCTTTTTGGTTTTTAGCTATGGCTTTTTCTAATATTTCCATATCAGCCAGTAAAAGCTCTGTATTAATAATTTCTATATCATTGGCAGGGTTTACAAGGTTTTCCACATGCACTATTTCATCATTTTCAAAGCACCTAACCACATGGGCAATAGCATCAGTCTGGCGTATATGGGTTAAAAACTGGTTTCCTCTACCTTCACCTTTACTTGCCCCTTTTACAAGCCCTGCAATATCTACAAACTCAACAGTAGTAGGCACAATAGATTTTGGTTTTATATGGTTAGTAATAAAAACCATTCTTTCATCAGGCACAGGAACTATGCCCCTATTTGGGTCAATAGTGCAAAAAGGATAGTTTGCACTTTCAGCATTTTGTGCTTTTGATAAAGCATTAAAAATAGTAGACTTACCAACATTTGGAAGCCCTACAATACCACAACTAAAGCCCATTAATCACCTTTATAAATTATTTTAAGTTAGATATGTTATATAAAATTTTATTACATTTTTCAATAGATAAATTATTTATGTTTATGATTATTACAAGATTTAAAAATTATATGCAAAATATATGAGTTAATATTTTAAATTTATACCTATAAAATAAAAAAGCCTGTATGATATTACACACAGGCTTATATATTTAACTAGTCTTTAAAATATTTTGCATGTATTTTATCGTATGTGCCGTTTGATTTTAATGTTTCAAGGGCATTATTAATATCTTGTAAAAGCTGTTCGTTACCTTTTGGTATAGCTATGGAATATTCTTCTTCTGCCAGTGGAGTTTCCACAAGTTTTAAGCCTTTATTATTTTCCACATATTTTTTAGCAGGCTCCATATCTATTACTGCTAAATCCATTTTTTTAGAGTTTAATGCTAAAACTAACTGGTCTGCAGAATCAAATTTTATAATATTTGCTTTATCTTTATATTTTTCTGTTACTGCTAAATCGCCAGTATAGCCAAGAACAACACCTATTGTTTTGCCTGTTAAATCATCGTAATTAGTGATTGCAGAATCTTCTAATGTAACAATAGCTTGTTTTGATATAAAGTATGGAGTAGAAAAATTTACAACCTGCCTTCTTTCATCGGTTGCTGTCATACCTGATATGCTTATGTTAATTTTGCCAGACTGTAAAGCTATTAAAATACTATCAAAAGCTATGTTTTTGTATTCTATTTCTTTATTAATAAG